>JANNCG010000918.1:0-7363 GCA_031386385.1 Myxococcales bacterium | reverse complement strand
AAAATTATTCTTTCTGATTTTTATCCCAACATCGATGCCTTTGAGCAAACGGCCCAGGGCGTTGCCTTGTTGGTTGTCGTGGTCGCCGTGCGTGTCAAACCCGCCGACGTCCAAGTTAGCTGCCGCTGTGAGACCCGACTGGTACGCCGCGAGCGCCACATAGCCCTGACGGGCGATGGGGTTTTGCGTCGCGTTGATCAGGGCATCTGGTGGCAAGAACTGCATCAAGCGCTCAAGCAAGTTGCCGCCGCTGCGGGTTGAGGCGAGCTGTTTCATTGAGCGATCAAAGACCGACAGCGACTGCCGGGCAGCCATCGCTTGCAGACGCGCTTGCTGAAAGCGCGCGATGCGTGCGGCAGTGTCGGCTGAGTGGTACTGCGACATCATGTTGGCCGGATCGGGGCGATTCGGAAACGCGATGCGCGCGATAGCACCCAGGTCATTCACTCGTGTGAGCGGGACAATGCCCTGTGTGTTCTCGTAGCCGCCGTTGCTCAAAAAGCCCAGGGGCTGTCCAGGAGCCAACGCTGCAGCGATGAGCGCCGCGAGGGGTGGGTAGCCATCTTCGAGCTTTCCAGACCACGTGTAGCGATTGCCGCCATCATGGTTGTTGGTCTGCTGATCGATCCCGTTGAGGACCATCAACCGCGGAGAGAATTTCTCAAAAAATTGCTGATTCGAGTAGCCTCCATCCGTGTTGTACATCACCGGTGCGTAGGGAATATTGCCCGCACGAGCGATGTTGGCCGTGGTGTAGTTGCGGTTCAGCGCGCCGCCCTTGGGATCACAGAACATTGTGGGATCCCAACCACCGCCGGCGTTGATGAACAAAAAGAACTTGCCCGTATAGGGTTCAAGTTGTGTCGGCATCATGCCTGACTGCGCAAAGAGCTTGCGACCCGCCAGTGAACCGCCTGCAGCTAGTCCTGCCAACACGCTTAGACTCAAGAATTTTCTTCTATCAAGATCCATGGTCATTCTCCGAGGCTTTCTATTATTGGTACAGGAAGCGGTAGTCGTTAAAGAGGTAGGTCATCACTGCCATCCATGCGCGGATGGTTCCGTTGCGATCTTCGGTCAATCGCATGGCGTCTGGGAGTTCTTCTCCCGTGACGGGGTTTTGCCGTCCGTGACATTCGTACGGAAGCGAGTTGTTTGGCATGCCCATCGCGTTGGGCATCCGTGTCTCTCGCCAGGTCTCTAAGAACAGCTGAAACGTGCGCTCAATCTCGGGATCGTCGATCGACAATCGCTCACCCAAGATCAGCTCGTGCATCGAGATCGTGTTCTGCTTGATCTGCGTCACGTTGCCCGGGACGGTGTTGCCGCCAGCCTCTGGGACAGTATCGAGCTGCACGCCACGGAAGAACCGTCGGTCAGCTTGAGGCTGCATGAAATCCCACGCGGTCCCCCGGCATGCGACTTCGGTCGCCATACGTGAGGCCACGCCGGTGATGATTCCGCTCGGATCGCTTGCACGACGAACGATCGTGTCTGAGTTGATACCGCCGTAGGGGAGGTAGAACTCGCGCTCCAACCAGTGGTTATCATCGCCGCGACCCTCGGGCATCCGCAGTCGGTTTGGATCACGAACCCACGAGAACCCCGCGATCGCGCGGACGCGACGGTCGAGAATCTCAGGGGTGAGCATCATTGAAGAGCCGACACCCGAGTGCGAAGTGATGGTCGCTTCGCGCTGTGCCAGGTCTGCTGGCATCACCGAGCCGATCGCGCGATACAACGGAGACTTGAGCATCTCCATGACGGCGATCTTGAAGTTCATGTTCGAAGCGACAAACTTGCGTGCGATTGCACGGAAAATGCGGTCCTGCTCAACCCACGCAGATGCTCGTGCGCCATAGAGCGGGTCCAGGGTGTCAGTGGGGTGCGCCAAGGGCTGCCGACCAGTGAGCCCGGTGTACACCAGCCGAACAACAGACGCTGTGAAGCGCGAGTCCTGCGTAATCCGTGGTGCGAGCCACTGAAGCGCGTTGCGATAGTTGGTCCCGGGAATGTTGTCGCCGTTGAGTCCGGGTGGAAACATATCGGTGTACCAGGCGTCGTTTGGATCATAGCGCCATGACGAACCGTCTGGAAAAAACCCTCTAAACGCACCTGCGATGGGGTCGTTGATGCGGTGACAGGTCGCGCATGGCGCGTAGTTCATCGTGGGGGTCTGAACCAGGGCTTCGGAGGCCGTTGGATCCAACGGGCGCTCGCCCACTTTGAGAATGTCCGTCGCCAAGAAGTACGACTGAATAATCCGCGCGCGGTGACGGTTGCGGTTGGTCGTCGTGGTCGGATAGCGGGTCAAAAACGCGGGCGTTGTCATCAAGCCAGCGTGTGGAAACGGCGTGGTCTCTGAGCGTCCACCGCGATACTGGCGTGTGTACGAGATGCGCGCGGGACGAAGCGTCTCAGGCGCGGCGTATGGGTCGTTGAAGCCAGCTTGCGCAGAGACGTTGTAGACGTGTGCGGATTGTGCGTTCACAAGCGTGTAGTCCGCAGTGAGAATCTCGCTGAAAGGTCTGTTCTGACGAACGACGTACTCCATCAGGTTGATTGGCTCTTGGGCGATCGCGTTGTTAGCGTTTAAGAAAAACGTTCGGACTTGGTCGCACGCCGGATTCATGCGGTCACGGTTGCAGCAGTCAAGACCCGCCACAGCCCCGCCGCCGTAGGTCCCGCGATTCGGAAAATCTTCGCTCGAGATTTGGTTAAGCGCGCGCTGATCGCAACCGTTGTTGGTCACATACACATCGGTCAACAAAAGGTCGTTGAACGCTGTGCGCCATCGCTCATAAAATGCACCTTCTTCAAACAATGTGGTCATGACCTGCTCAAAGCCAGCCTCAGAGGCTTCGCCGGCGCGGTACTCAAGGTCAGTCGGCAAGCGACCCAGAAGGTCCAGCGTCGAGCGCCGAAGCGTGTCGTGCCAGTTGAGCTGCACAACGCCCGAGGGAGCCGCGAGAGAGCCGAAGTCGCGGCACTGATCGTTAGTGCCCGATGAGATGCGCTGGACGAGGTTAGTCAACGCGAGGTGTTCCGGTGAGCCTTCGCGAATCACCGTGCCTCCACCGTGCATCGTGAGTCCGAGCGGCTTCGCGATAAGCGCGGGAATCTGCCGGCCGTTCACGTTATAGAACACGTTGCTCATATCCATTGCAGCTTGTAGGTTCACATCTGCAAAGTCTGGATAGCTGGCGGGAAGGATCCGAAAGCGCGCGCCTGCGAGCTGTGCGGTCCCTCCCGGCGTATGACACGACACACACTTTTGGGCCATCACCGGACCCCAAACCTCTGTCAAAAACACCGACCGTACGGACTGGCAGCTTCCGCCAGGCTCACCGATCGAACCATTTGTACAACTTGAGCCCATGAGCGCGCTTGCTGCCATGAGTGCAGACAAAACGCCAAACCGAGAGCTACGAGAGTTGGAGATCATAAACAACGCTCCTCGATGCAAAGTATGCACGAGAGAGCGCGTTTTTATCCACTCTTTTTGTAAAGGAAGAAATCAGGTCAAACGTCGAGCGAGGCATCCATCCCGTTGGGCACATCAGGTGCATTCGGTACATCTCGATTGGGCACATCGCGCGGGTTCGGAACATCCGTCGGAGAGGGAATATCCATGGACTCGGGGACATCCATTGCGTTGGGTACATCCATCCCGTTGGGCACATCTGTCGGGGTTGGGCGGTCTGTAGGCGGATTCGGCACATCTCGTGGGGGTGTGGGCACATCCATCACACCCCCATCGGGGATGTTGTCGGGATTGAGTGAATTCACCCATACTCTTGCACACGCGAGCTCATCCGCGGTGAATGCCGGGGCGCCCAGCGGCATCTGCCGGCCACAACCTGGAGAGCTCCCGAGCTTCTCAAGGAGGTAGCTCTGATCACGCATCGCGCCGTTGATCAACGGCTTGTTCATGCAACTGGATGGGCGATCGATCAATCGCTGGGCGATCCCAGGCGAAACAAGATCCAAATCCGCAGCGTGGTCCGCTCGGTTGTGACACCCACCAGATGCGCAGCGAGGTCGAATGAGCTGCAACTCAACGCTCGCGCCCGGGATGTTGCAGGTCGGAACCCCGCCCTCGCCGCCGCCGATAAACTGTTGCAAGTTATCGAGCTTGCCTGGACAGCCGCTTAGACCAAGCGCGACAAGGGCGAGGCTGAGAGTCGAAGCGCGGCGAAATGAGAGCGCATAACGTTGGCGGGTAAATGTTGATTTCATGTGGATATTACCTGCGAATCGCGATGGATATTGTCGCACGATAAGAGTCGTCTGCCGCACCGCCCGCGATCAACGGATCATTGAGCATCGGGTTCATTTTGAAGAAAAACCGTCGCCACTCGCCGCCGACGCGCAGCTCAAGCGAGGCAGAAAGGCGAAACGCGAGGGCAAGATTTGCATCGGCACCGCCGCCGTTAAGCCGCGGAAAAAACGTCGGAGCGCCGAGCTCGCCGGTCGCCACGGGTATCAAATAGCTGCCCCCAATCAGCACCGCAAACCGAGGAGCGACACGTAATCGTGAGTCTAAACCAAGGCTCACGGCGTGATACGTAACGTTTGGAATACCCTCGGCAGGCGCAGCCATCACGCTGTCTCGGTTGATCGAAAAATTCTGAAAGCGATAGCTCACTGTCGCGCCGAGCTCAACTGCATCGGTCACCTTATACCGCCAGCGAAGTCCGCCTGAAAATCCAAAGCTAAAGGTGGGGTATGAGCGACCTTGTCGGTCCGTCGATGCGAACAAAAACGAGTACTCGCCACTCGCGACGATCCCAATCCCAGACGCAATCACAGACGCTGAGCCAGCGGCGGGATAAAACTGAACCGCGAGCCGCGCTGCCGGAATAATCGGGACTGAGTAGGGACGAAGTCGCATGAAAATGTCGTCGGAGAAAAATAAGCTGCGTCCGGCGATTCCTCCGCCAATTTCAGCGTCGATCCACGGCGGACGAGGTCGTTGAACCGCGTAGATTTCTTCGCGCACCGGCGAAGATTGGGGCCGCGGCTCTTGTGTGCTCTCAACGGGCGCCGGCCCACTGGGAGCCGTGGGCGAAGCCGGGGCGCTTATGCTTGTACCTGTAGTTGTGGCGGCTCCTGTATTATTCGCAGGCGGTGTGCCCGTCGTGGGGTTTGTTGGTGTCCCCGAGGCGGGAGTGTTTGCAGTTGCGGTGGCAGTCCCCGTCGCGGTCGTCGTGGGGGTCCCTGCTGCCGCTGTACTCGTGGTCGTCGCGGTCGTGTGTGGGCGGGTGTGTCGTCGTCGCTGAGCGTGGGCATTAGGTGCGGCGAAAACCAACGAGACTGAGAGCACCGTCGACGCGAACAAACATGGACCGAGTTGAAAGTGAGGGGTTCTCATAGGCGGTTTGTTTTGAGATTTTGCGAGAGCCCTGAACAAAGCGTCGGATTTTGAACGAAGCAGGCTCATCACGAATCTTTCTATCACCGTTTATCATGGTAATACACTCTGCGATGAACTTTCGAACTCTCACAATCGTTAGAATAGTGACTCTTGCCGTTGCGGTTATTTCGGTATTGCAGGGGTGCAGCACACCCGAAATGAGGTCCGATGTGATCGCTGATCGCCCCAGCGCTCGGATGGACGCGGGACTTGATGTCCAGACTGAGCAGCCCGATGCAACGTCGCTGATGGACACTTTTGTGCCGCCCGATGCCCGTGCATCTGGTTGCTGTCTGGCGTTCAATGGGACGAACCAGCCAACGTGCGATCAGTTCAACGCCGTGGGTCGACTGCTCTGCAACAGCTTCAACGATGGGACGGTGTGTGTGTGGAGCGGGGCTGCGACATGTGACGATGCGGGGGTGGTGGTGGATGTTCCGAACCCGACGTGTTGCGAGGCAGTCAACGCGGCAAATCAACCTTTATGCGACACCCTCGAGACGTTGGGTCGCGGACGCTGTGTGAGCGCCAACGGTGGAGGCACCTGCGTTTGGTCTGCGGCACCATTTTGTGCCAGAAATCCCAACGATGCCGGATTCGACAGCGGAGTGGTGACCGACACTGGGATCCGCATGGACACCGGCGTTGCGGCCTGCTGTGTGGCTGCAATCGCGGCCGATCAGCCACGCTGCAGCGCTGCAGAACCTCTCGGGAGCGTCCGCTGCAATTCGGTGTTTGGAGCGGGCTGCCGATGGAGCAACGCTGCGCACTGCACGGTGCCGGACTCTGGTGTGTTTGACAGTGGATTTTTCGACGTTCCGACGCCGGGATGTTGCTTGAGCACGAACATTCAGAATCGAGCGATCTGTGCGGCTGCCGGCTCTAACGCTGCGTGTATTCGCCAGGCCGGATCGTGTCTGTGGCGCACTGGCGCCACCTGCAATGCGGAGGCGGGGATCCCCGGATCGTGCTGTGTCGCGGCGCCGCTCGGGCGCGAGCTCACATGCAACACTGGTGCTTCGCCACTCAACTGTGCGCAAATTGCAAGATGCACCTGGCGTTGCCTATAACTAATAAATGATTATAGTTCACACACTATTGGCGACGTCATGCGCTAGAAGCTCGGTATTTTATCCTCCGTCGAGGATCGAATCGCCGCCCACAACAAGGCATCGTCGCGCAGGGTCTTGGCGCACTCCCGCGCTGGTTCGCGCGCATGCGCTTGGGTACAGTCGTCCGTCACAGCCGCAAGAAGGCAATGGATCGGGAAGGCACCGCGAGGGGTCTAACTCTTGTCGCTGAGCACAAAACCCCGCGCCCACGCACCCCAACATGCTCGCGCAGTACTGCGATGCTGGGCACTCATCTGGGGTTGAGCACCCACGGACTCCGGATCCTTGCGCGTCGATGCTGCGAGCGTCAAGATTGGCGTCCACCGCAGCGTCTGAGCCCTCACAAAGGCAAACATTCGCGCGGCATGTCCCGCGACGAGCCCCTCTCGCAAGGCAGGATGAATCGCAGAGGTCTGGATCACAGTTCGGCGCGTCTATCCCTGTGGCATCAGTGCGTATTCCGCTGTCGCGGAGCGTGAAAACATCCACACTCGCGACGTCTGTCTCGACCTCTTGCGTGTCAGGCAGAAATGAGATTCGCGTGGGCGAACAGGACCATTGTGCAGAGCCCAACGCCATGACGCCACAGAACGCAAGGGTGGCACTGTGGAGCCGAAAGGGTGCTCGCCTATCGAAGGGACTGAAACGCTTCATGGGCGGCCTTGAGAGTCTTGTCGATTGCGGCTTGGTCGTGCGCGAGTGAGTGAAAGGCCGCTTCAAATTGCGACGGCGGCAAATACACACCCCGCTCAAGCATCGCGCGATGCCATTGTCCGAAGCGTTTGGTGTCACACTTGGCAGCGTCTTCCCAGGCGTGGACCGGAGCGTCGGTAAA
>JANNCG010000861.1:0-2300 GCA_031386385.1 Myxococcales bacterium | reverse complement strand
CGCGCGCTCCCCGGTGCTCACGTGACGGTGTACGAGTTGGATCAACGGGGGCATAGGTTGCCTCAAGCGTTGGGTGATGTGACGGCTGCAGAAGGCGGTCGATTTCAGCTCAGCGTGATGCCCGAAGGCTCCTCGATCATGCTCGTGATTCGTGAAGGTCGCAAAGAGCGAGAGTGGCCGCTCAGCGTCACCTTCACGCCCGCAACGCGTGTGAATATCCTCACCGATCGCGTTTTGTATGAGCCGGGAGAGACCATCAATGCGTGGATGAGGATCGTGGACAACGCGTCTGAAGTTCCCGTGGTGCGCAGAAGCGTTGAGTGGACCGTCGGTGGCTCTAATGGAACTCCGCGTTTAGGACAAGCCCGCACTGCCACCTCCGAAGCCGGCGTCGCAAGCATGCGTGTGTTGATCCCTGCAAGCGCACCCGATGGCACGATTCCTGTCACAGCCCTCGTCGATGGAGTTCCTCATGTCGTTGCAGTCACCGTGGGTCGACGCACCGTTGAGCGCGTGTTTGCCACGATGGTGATCAATCAACGCGTGGTTCAACCGGGAGTGCGCGTGACGGGCAACGTGACCGTTCGCACTCCCTCGGGCTCACCGGTGTCGGGTGCTGATGTGGTGCTCACAATGGGCGGACGAGCTGCGGGGACCGTGCGCACGGACCAAGAGGGCATCGCGCAGTTTAGTGTCAATGCGCCAAGCTACCTTCGCGAGTCGGTCTCATCCGTGAGTATTTTTGCACGCGCAACGCATCCCGCGTTTGGCACTATCGGCACCACGGGGACCTTCACGCTCGCTCGGGTGCCCTACGAGGTCGAGTCCCAAGTGGCCAACGGGGCGCTGGTCCCTGAGGTTGCGCAAAACTTATTTCTCACGCTGACCGATCCGATCGGCGAGCCTCCTCCTGCACGAACGGGCGTGAGCATCGAAGGACCCGCCGTATTGAACGGTCGCTTTCACGGCGTGACCGACAGCCGAGGGATGCTTACGGTCCCCATGCGACTCCCCCGCAACGCCGCAGCACATCACCAAACGGGGCCTTGTGAAGGAGCCACCGCCACGAGCTTCGATGTTATTGTGGAGAGCCAGATTCCTCTCGCAGCGCGGTTGTGCAAGCGAGCCAACACGAGCGCCACAGTTGTCCCTCGGGTGTTGAGCGCGAGCGTACTCGCGGGTGCCCGCATAGACATCGCGATTGAGCGCTCTCCCCTCGCTCGCGGCAAGAGCGTCTCCGTTGAGCTGCTGCACCCAAGTCCCAACAACGGCGCACCTGCGGTCCTTGCAACCACCATCGCTTCAGCGGGCGATACGCGGGTGTCGCTCACCATTCCACCTGCGTATTTGGGCGTACTTCTTGTACGGGCTCGTCCCATGGGTGCCGATGGTGCGGCCGAAGGGACCGGCGCGACCGACAGCCTCATGGTGCGGCCAGCCCATGTGTTTGACCTCAGTATCACCGCCGACAAAGAGCTGTATCACGTACGAGAGACCGCTCATCTCACAGTGCAATCGCCTGCGGGATTACAGGGTGGATACATCGCCTTTGTAGCCCGCGATCTCGCCGCTCACGGAGGCGAGCGTCCCTGGTCTCTTAGCTGGCTCAATCGAGCCTTCTCCGATGCACTCGAAAACACCACCACCAGCGAAGGAGATCGCTTGGTGCGAGCGGCTCTTGCAGCGAGCCTCGAGATCGACACGGACCCCATGCGCGCCCCTCCCCTGGTCGCACCCGGAATGGCACAAGAAGAAGAGAGCGAGGGAAGCGAGCGTCAAGGAGACCTTCGCGATCCGTTTGTCCTTCGCGATGAGCTCGTCCGTCGCGGCGTAGGCCAAGTCATGATGGCCCTCGAAAATGCTGTCGAAAACGCAACGGGCAGCACTGAACACTCACACGTTATACTCGCGGGTGGCAGGGGATTTGACCCCACGGTGTTGCATCACTTGATCACCGCTGAGACGCTCGACAGCGACGTGGCAAAGACCCTTGGCGGAGACGAGGTCACCGTCGCGATGGTGCAAGCGGTCGATTCATCTTTCACGTTTGATCGTGTCGCGCGTCGTGTGGCACGCAAGCGGTTGGTCGGACTGCTCGCATCTGTGGCCGCCTTCGCAGAGTCTTCGCGCGTGGCACGCACAGAGCCTCAAGAGCGCTGGCTGTCGCGAATCGCGGGTAATAATCCAGGACTTTTGCGTGATCCGTGGGGAGGCGCGTTTACCCTTCGTCGCGTCACTCCTGGGACTGAAGCCATCGCGATGCATACTCGTCTGTCCGGGTGGGAGCTGCTCTCCCCAGG
>JANNCG010000782.1:0-9357 GCA_031386385.1 Myxococcales bacterium | reverse complement strand
GCAGGGCAACGGTTGTTGCCTGGATCTGTTGGAATTTTACCGACAAATGTGGGATCAAGCGAGCCTGTGACGGTGTGGATTCGTGGGCGGGTTGCGCCCTCTGGTCGCTCTCCTGAGGTGCTGTTGGATCGCGTTGCGCGGTTGAGTTTTGTTCGGGGCCAGAGCGGTCGGGCGCGGGTGTTTCTCTCGTTTGCGTGCGGCGACCGGGCAACGGGATGCACGAGTGTTGGGGCACCAGAGTGCACTGTGAGTGCTCGTTGTCGTGAGCAGGGAGCGACCTGCGGCGATCGCGGAGAGTGTGTAGCACCAGAGGTGGCGGTTGAGTTTGCTGATGGCGGTCTGAGCGATTCTCCGTCGGTGAGCAGTGATGCCACGACCGGACGGGACCCGGGGCGTGATGGAAGCATGGATGGCCCAGACGTGCTCGATGGTGAGTCAATGAACGTGCCGTCACCCCCGGATGGAAGCGACGCCGCCATGCTGGATACACAGGTGATAGACTCACTGAGTCCCCGCGATGTGAGCGCGAGCATCCTCCCGCCGCAACCGATCGCCCCCATTTCGTTGGGCGATGTGACGCAGCTGCGGCCGACGTTTCGCTGGCGCAACATGGGGGACTCTGACGGCGCGCAGGTGCAACTGTGTCGCGATCGGGCATGCACCAACGTGCTGGAGACGATGGTCACAGTGGGAGCCATGGCTGCTCCCGTGGGAGATTTGCCTGCAAAAACAGTGGTATTTTGGCGTGCGCGTGGGATGCGTCTAGGAGCCGAGGGCAGCGCGTTTAGTCCCACTTGGTTGCTGCATACCCCTGCGGTGAGCGCACCTGTTGGCCGCGACAGCAGCATGAACCCACACCTAGACATCAACGGGGATGGCTTCGATGACATTGCTGTGGGGGCTTTTACGGCCTCTCCTGGTGCGCGCGGCCGGGCGGGGAATGTCGGCGTGCACTACGGCTCTCCGCTGGGGCTCGCTGCCAATCCATCGATCATTTTAGAGGGCGTCCGTGCGAATGATCGGTTCGGGTTCTACGTGGCCAATGCCGGCGATCTCAACGGCGATGGCTTCGCAGAGCTCGCAGTCTCAAGCCCGTTAGCCGGACCGTTGATGGGAGCCGGAACCGTGAGCGTGTTTGCCGGGGCCGCGATCGGAATAACCGCCACCCCCATGATCGTCTTGCAGGGAGAGGTTGCCAATCAGGGGCTCGGAAGCTCGATTGCCGGTGTCGGAGATATCACTCAAGATGGATATGGTGATTTAGTTATAGGATCCTCATTCGCTTCGCCTGGTGGACGCATAAACGCTGGTATGGTGCAACTGCACTACGGAAGTCAGACGGGGATTTCTGCCGTGCCTGTGAGAGTGATCGAGGGGGTAGAGCCTGGCGAACAGTTTGGTGCTTCGGTCGCGAGTGCTGGGGATGTCGAGTGCGATGGTTACAGCGATTTCGTCGTTGGAGCGCCAAATGCTGCTCCGGGAGGGCTGATGAACGCAGGCTCGGCTCATCTTTATTACGGTCGAGCGCTGGCCATCCCGAGGCTTCGAGAGCTGGTGCTCAGTGGAGCCGACACCGATGGTCGATTCGGGTACTCAGTCGCAAGCGCAGGGGATGTCAACCGGGACGGTTTTGGCGACGTTATCGTGGGCGCTTCGGGCGCATTCCCCGACGGAATGACGCAAACGGGTGCGGCGATGGTCTATTTGGGAGGGATGGCGGATCTCGCGGCGACACCGGTAGCGACATTGCACAACCCAAGCGCGGACATAACAGACGGGCAGAGCGTTTCGAGCGCGGGAGACGTCAACGGCGATGGTTTTAGTGACATCGTGGTCGCGGCCCCTGGTGCGCTTGGGACGGGAGGGCTTCACGCGGGGATCGTCGCGGTCTATGCAGGCAGACTGACGGGCGTAAACCCTGCTCCGTGGGCGCAATTTCAAGGCACGAGATTTACGGACTACTTCGGCCGCTCAGTTGCTCGCGCCGGAGATGTCAACGGCGACGGATGGAGCGATGTGATTGTGGGGACGTACCTTGTTCCGGGGGTTACGATGACTCCGGGTTACGCACGAGTGTATGCCGGGAGCGTGGCGGGAGTAGCGCCGGTTCCGCTGCAAATTTTCACAGGGATGAGCAACAGTGACAGCTATGGATTCAGTGTCGCGCGTTGACGGTTTTGCGTTGCACGCGGGGACCCACCAAGCAACACACGAAGCAGCGCGCCGTCTCGTTGTGAGAGCGAGGAGTGCGAGAGTGCGTCGCCGAGCTGCTTTCGAAAACGACTGCGTCGCGCCTGCAGGGCGTTGCGCTTGATTCGCAATTGACTTGCTCGTTCAGCCTCGCTCGACAATGGTCCCATCGGAATCAACCCATACGCATCAGCCAACGCAAATGTGAGCTTCGGTGAGAGCTTTGCCCTCGCGAACAAGTCTCGATACTCAGCAATGATCGCTGTACTATTGAGGTCACCCCAAGGTTGTTCTGCTTGGGGTTCTTCTAAATATTGTTCGATCTCTGGGGTGCTCGACACAAGCATTCGTTCGCGCTTTTGCTTGCGGTAGGCGTCCCGGGCGAGGTTTGTACAGAGCGTGTTGACCCACGACTGTGCCTGAGTGTCGCTCTCGCCGTTAAACGCCGTCTTGGTCTCAATGATCCTTCTAAAAGCGATGCCTACCAAGTCCCCAGGTTCGGCGCGCAGGTTTGCAAACCTCTTTGTGACAGCGCGCGCCTGCCGCTCAAGGGCTTGCACCAGTACCCTGCTGTGGATGTGGGTGGCACGGTGATCCTGACGAAGTGTCGTGGTTGTGTTCGATCCGTAGCATTGTTGCAGATGTTGAATCGCGGCGACGAGAAGAGTTTTCATTGCGTAAAGTCCTCACTGTCCGCTGCCAGTTGAGTCGATCGGCGAGCGGGACGTTGAGCGCTATTGCGAGCAGCGAGCCAGGGCCGGCGGCACCAACACAGCACAAAAAAAGCTGCCATTTCAACAGCAGTGGAGCTGCAAAACTTCTTAACAAACGATGAACTTCTTTAATTACGATGATACGGCTATCATCTCGTGAGGTGAGTGCATGGACCAAGCGAACGTAGTGTTGGTGCAGTGGGTAGGCGTCTCAAAGCCGCGCGAGGGTGCTCCGTTGGCGGTGTTGGCGGCAAAATCGGTTGGCGCAAAGCTGCATACAGTCTGGCTGATAGGCGACGACAGCGAGACTGGACGTGCGCTCATTGATGGGCTCGCTCGAGCGCTACGAAAGCAGAACCCGACGATCTGGATAGGTGAGGCGCTGTTGACAGTGACGGATAGTCCCGATGATCCTAGCGCGCTACGCAGAGCGTTGTGCTCGGGTCCGAAGACCGTGCGTTGGTGGCAACCCAAGGGCGGCGCAAAAGACACACGGCCAAACATTGAGGATCTCCCTGCGAGCATCGTGCAAGGACTTGCCGCAAAGGAGCCTAAGAGTTGGCAGATAGTCATCTCGTGTGCGTCGGGAACACCTGCAAAAATAGCGGTATTGTTGGCAGAGTTGAGCGATGCGAGGGTGGATCATGCTCAGAGCAGCCACGGGGTTGTCCACCAGATCGCCCTTCTTCGCTGGCATCCTGGAGCCGCAATGGCGAAGCGCCCCGATCGGTTTGTGATACAGCCGATAGACAGCGCGGGGCTCTCGGACAATGCGCTGGGAGCATCACGTCGCACGCGCGATGCCATACTCTCCATGGCACCCGTTGGGGTCCCCGTTTTGTTATTGGGAGAGACCGGCGTCGGAAAGACCACCGTCGCCGAGTCTCTTCATCGGCTGTGGTGGTCGCAGGATGCGAAGCCTTCGAGCCGTCGAGAGATGGTGCACGTGAACTGTGCGGTGCTTGAACCGTCGCTCGCCGCCGCAGAGCTGTTTGGTGCAAAGCGAGGAGCATTCACGGACGCCAAGCATGATCGACTGGGACATTTTCGGACGGCCGCGAGCGCAAAACACGGCACGCTTTTTTTAGATGAGGTGGCAGAATTGCCGGCATTAACACAGGCAAAACTGCTGACAGCGCTAGAGGCCAAGCCCGCAACCGAAGGCACGCTTTGCTATCGCGTGACGGCGGTGGGCGCTTCGGCGAGCGATCCGATTGCGGTCGAGCAACTCCGAATCGTTTTAGCGACCAATCGATCGGTGACCACCGGAGACTTGTCGTTGCGCGACGATCTCGTTGCGCGTGTAGGGAGGCTCGCGGTGCGGTTGCCCTCGTTGCGAGAGATGCGGGCGTGGATCGCGTTGTGGACGCTTGAGGCGCTTGAGGCGATCGCTCCACGAGTGAGTGCGCGTGACGCGAACGGTGTTGGGCCCAAAATCGCGTTGACGGACGGCGCATTTTCGAAGCTGTTGGACTACGCATTTGATCCTGCGCGCGTGTGGGCGCACAACCACCGAGACGTTGAGCGACTGGCATTGTCGCTAGCGTTTGCGGTCCGGAGGCACGCCAAAACGAAGCCATTGCGTGGGCGCGATGGGCTCAATTCCGATGAGATTGATGCTGTAATTTTTCAGATAGATCGTGAGCATGAGCACGCACAGAGCGGCGCGTTGCGAGGTCCTGCGAGCGATTGGACGGTCTCGACAGTGCAGTGGATTGCACCTGTGCCCGAGACGACGACAGCCGCGGTACGCGCTGCGCTGGACGGGATGACCTTAGGCGTGCGCTATGAGGCGACACTCTTGTTGCACGCGTGGGAGGCGTCGCAGCATAACGCTGCAGAGGCGTGGCGATTGTTGACAGACTTGCGGGCGTTTGCAACCGGCCGTGGAGCGCATCGGGCAAAAAACGCGAGCTCGGCTTTTGTCCAGCGGTGGAAGCGAGTGTTTGGAGCCGCCGGACCCGTGACATAGCGCTTGTTTCGTGGGGGCTCGCTACTGCCCGCTGGGTTGTGCAGTTATCGTATCGAGCACGGTGATGGCGAGACGCTGGGCGCCGAGGTGGGTGTAGTGGATTCCGTCGGTCTCGCGGACTAAGACTGAGCGACCGGTAGAGTCCGGAAGGTACGCTGCGTACTGGCCTTGCCCGTCGGTAAACTGAGCCCACGAGTCGATGAACACAGACCCCGGCATTTGCGATGTCGCCTCGCGATAAATATCATTTTGTACCTGCATTTTCTGCGAAAATGTCGCGCTTCTCATGATAGGCATCCCCACCCAATACACCGGAACCTGCGCGCTCAGCGCGACGCGCAATATAGCGTCAACACGTTGGCGGTAGGCGAGCCGCCACTCAGGGTGGCTCACACCGTACGTGACGCCGCGCCAGGGGAGCGAGAGGGCGTCGTTGGTTCCGAACACGAGGACGATGGCGGCGGCGCGACGATGAGCAAGCGTGCGTTGAATGCGCTCGGGCCAGTTAATGATTTCGGGTTGCGTGAGCCCTGAGGATGCTTGCGCATCAAAGTACACCTGCGCCCGTCCCGTCCTGCGGCCCAATCGCGCGAGTTGGTATCCGAACACTTGCGCCATTGAGTCTCCGAAGACCGCGACATCAAGCGGGGTAGCCATGAGCGAAGCGGGCTGGGTTGCGACCAAACTTGTGGACGCATCGCCTGCAGCTATCGGTGAATGAGACTGCAAATTTGCGGGACGTTGATGGATGGTGCGAGTGACCGCCTCAGCCAACGACTCCTCGTCGACGGTATGAACTCGGTGCACCAACCGCTGATGCAGCGAATAGAGTCCGAAAAGCTTGGCCGTGCGGACGATGGGGCGGGTCGCACAGATCGCGAGTGACCTTGTGTTGCCTAACGGTTGTCGCGTGGCGAGCGCTTGTAGGCTCGGCGCACAACAAAGCGCGCTCAACGCAAAACCAACCAACGAGCTCGTGAGCACTTGCCCAACGTGCGTCTGTGACTTCATCGCTAGCCTCCTTGAAAAGCGTTCTTTAGAACTGAAAGTAGATAAACGGTGCGACGCCCGTGGGACCTAAAACATCGATGACGTTCAGTGCGAGCGCAAGCAGCACGCCGAGCGTCACGGCGTGGCACTTTGCGAGCATATTTGCAGTATTTTTAGCGAGTGAAGCCGGGACAAAGTGTGGCAACATTCCGAGCGCGATCACGAGCACCACCGGGGCGGTGACAAGTGGGGCCTTCGTCGTGAGCGACCCAAGCTGCCGAAACATCACAAACGCCTCAGACGCGTCTGCGGCTCGAAAGAGAATCCATCCAACGCACACGACGTGAAAGGTGATGATGGTGTTGATGACTGTCCGCGCCTTGCTGCGTGAAGTGTCACGCGTGAGGATGCGCTCAAGCGCTAGCCACAGTCCGTGCAGTGCTCCCCAGAGAATAAACTTCATGGATGCCCCGTGCCACAAGCCGCCGAGGATCATGGTTAGCACGAGGTTGCGGTAGGTCGCAAAGCGAGAGCCTCTGCTTCCGCCAAGCGCGACGTAGACATAGTTGCGTAGCCAGTCTGAGAGTGTGATGTGCCAGCATCGCCAAAAATTCTGCAGCGAGCTTTGCCCGTAAGGCTGCCGAAAGTTTTGTGGAAACGTCACCCCGAGCAGCAGCGCCACGCCAATCGCGATGTCTGTGTATCCGCTAAAATCACAGTATATTTGCACCGCATATCCGTACACTGCGACAAGCGTCTGCAGCGATGAACTCTGCTCTGGCTCTGCAAACACTGGGTCTACAATGGTCCTTGCAAGATATGTGGCGATCACAACTTTTTTGAACAGCCCAGCCACAATCGTCATGAGCGCTTGTGCGCGGTCATTCTGGTCTGGAACCATCGGCTGATCGATCTGCGGGATAAAATCTCTCGCCCGCACAATGGGTCCAGCGACCAAGTGCGCAAAAAACGAGACATACAGCAGCACATCGTACCAGGGCGCGGGCTCTAGCTCTTTGCGCCACACATCCACCACGTAGCTGATCAGCTGAAAGCTTACAAACGATACTCCCAGCGGCAGCACAAATTGTGGCCACGAGAGTTGTTTATGGATTCCCATGCATGCGAGCAGGTCTGTGGTGATTGAAGCGAAAAATCCCAGATATTTCACTGTCGCGAGCAGGCCCAAATCGAGCACAAGCGCCGCGTTAAGTGCCCAGCGTGCGCGCTTGTGTGCGATCTGGTCTGCGAGCCAAGCGTTGAGCATCGCAACCACCGCAAGCGCGAGGGCGTACCCCACGTTGGTCATCGCATAAAAGAACAGACTCGCGAGCAAGATGACCGCTCGCCAGAGCTTCGTGTGGCTTCGAGTCAGCCAGCTTAAAACGAATACCACCGCATAAAACGCAGCAAAACTTACCGTCGGAAAGAGCATCGTGTGCAGCAGACGATGCGGACAGTGTGGCGCTGACGAGCAGCGGAGCGATTTTTGTTAGCCTTTCGCGACCGTTAGCGATTTGCGCAGCCCGCACACAGCGCAGCCCTCTGCGGACAACTTCGGCAAAGCGCGTCACAGCGGTCCCAGCTCTCTTGGCAGATTTTGTACTCGCCGCCGACGTTTGTTACCCAGAGGATGTAGTTGCCCGTGATCACCTCGCAAGGGACCGCCGGGTTGCCCTCGACGGTGTTCATGTTGGCGTTGACCACCACTTTGTGGACGCTCGATCCGCCAGTATTTTGACAGGCGCGCGGTGAATCTTCGAGCGAGAGCTCGGTCGACCGCAGGGTGATCGGGTCGATGGTAAGCGAGCCGCCCCGAGCGGCGCGTGTTTTTGACAGCTGCGTCCATTCGTCCGGAGACATTGTGCTTCCATGAATTGTCGCGTGGGCTGCGTAAAGCTCTGTAAGACTCTCGTTTTTGCCAAAGCGCCGAGCCCACTCGTGCACAAGCTCTTGAGGATCACGGATGATCGTCGGCGATCGAGGGGGGATGAAGGTGGGCGGTGGGTTGTTTGAGCCCTTGCTCACGGCGAACACAATCGCGACTGTAACCGTGGCGACGAGCGTGAAAGTAGCTGCAAATTTCCATACAATTGTGCGGCTGTTGGCTGCGCGTGGTGGCACGGGTGCCGACGCAATGTAGGGTGGATTTGCTGCTTGAATGGTTGGTGCGCTAGGCGCGATTTGTGTGAGCGCTTGCTCAAGCGCGGCTTGCCCAGCGAGCACTAGCGACAGCTTCTCGAACGCTTCGGCTATCGATGCAAATCGATTGGCAGGATTTGGCGCAGTGGCGCGTGCAAACCACGGGTCAAGCCCTATGGGAAGCTCGCGATTCGCTGCGCGTGCTCCAACACTCGCTGGGGTCGATCCGTCGCGCAGCGTTGTCGGAAACTGTGTTCCCACCAACATCCAGTACGCCAGCTGTCCAAAGGCCCACTGGTCTGTCCGCGAGCTAATTGCGCTTGGCTCAAATTGCTCTGGAGCCATCCACGTCGGAGACCCAGCGGAGGTCGATTGAGTCTCAGTTTTGAGTGGGTTTGGACGAAATTTGGCGATGCCAAAATCGAGCAAATAGACCGACACAGACTTTGCTGCTGTTCGGTTGGTTGCCATAAACACGTTGTCGGGCTTCAGGTCGCAGTGCACAATTTTGAGTTCGTGCGCAGAGCTGAGCGCGTGTGCAACTTGCTTGAGAATGATCTCTGCTTCAACGGGTCTGAGAAATTTTGCAGTTGCGACGTACTGGCTGAGAGTTTCGCCTTCGAGCAAATCCATCACGATGTACGCGCGACCAGTGGCCTCATCGATCCCTGCAGCGTGCATTTTAGCCACGTGTCCAGTGCGCTCACCGACACGGTTCGCGAGGATCGATTCTCGCTTGAACGCTTCGAGCTCTTTGGGGTCAACCGCACGCTTCGAGAGCTTGATTGCGTAGGGTGCGCCAAGTTCGTTTTGCGCAGAAAATACCTCGCCAAATCCCCCTTCGCCCAGCCGCTTGATGACACGATACTTGCCGCCAATACTGGCCGGAATCGTGCTCACTTCTTCGGACCGTTGAGCGCTTCGACTTGTCGCCTAAGCAAATCTGTCAGCGATGCATAGGTAGTGATAAACAGCGAAGCGTCTGGCTCAAAGTGCATGTTCACAATCTCGTGCCGAAGCTTGAGAAAATTGGTCAGCGCGGTCCCATCCGCGAGCTGCGCAAACACCAGCTTGACCTCCGACGCACTCGCCACCGGTTTTGTTTGGTAGTCCTGCAGTGTGCGCACAAGTTGGCTCCCGCTAGCGGTGCGAAACGAGGCAAACACCGCCGTCACAGAGGTCTCTTTGATGACACGTTTAAACTCGACACCGGCGTCGAGCCGCTCTTGTGAGCAAATCCACTGCCAAACTTCGGTCAGATATTTGTCAAGCAAACCTGCGGTCACTTTGACTCGCTGTCCTCGGTTCGACGCTGGAGCGGCGCGTTCTGCGCGCTCGTACGCCAGCTCG
>JANNCG010000777.1:0-3043 GCA_031386385.1 Myxococcales bacterium | reverse complement strand
CAGTGACGACAACATCAGCGCGTTGGCGGGCCAAGCGTCGTGGTGGCCTACGGTGATTTTCAATGCATCCGTCTCGATTCCGACTGCTGCGAAAGTCTTGGCATCCCCCAGTGCCACCAACATCGTCGTTGGCAGAAGCGGAGGTACCGACCACTTCGAAGTGACAAAAGACACGGTAGGTGGTCCGTCTGTCGGCTACACACCGTATGACACAGCTGCGGTAGACTTTACGCTGTCAAAGACGATCGCGATCAGCTCAGCGGCGGTCAACACCTCGGGCGGCAGTCTGATCCCGAAGTTTGCGCGACCTGCGCTCCGCATGCTCGCGGTGCGACTGGGGACGTGGGTCGTGCATCCGAAGACGAGGAATAATCGCGCCGAAGCCCCGAAACCGTTGCCGCAAGTTCAGTACCTTGTACGCGAGTGGCTCGAACTCGGTCTGCCCACGGACAGGATGCTCTTGCTCGCGGACGGCGGACATTTCGACAATCTCGGCTGGTATGCGCTCGTTCGTCGGCGCGTGCGTTGGATCTTGTCCGTGGATGCGTCGGCCGATCCCGAGTGGAATCTGGGGGACATTGCGCGAACGCTTCATTTGCTCGACGCCGAGGGTTGGAAGGTCGTCGAGCAAGAGACCTCTCTCGATGGACTGCGTCCGCCGAAGGATGGCGACTCGATCAGTTGTCGAACAGCAGTCGATCCGGTCGCGAAGATTGTGCTTAGCCGCGAGCCAACGAACTCCCGAGATCGCAAAGAGGACATCACGATCTTTCTCGTGAAGTCGTCGCTGTTGGCTGCGAAGACGCCCACCGTTGCGAAGCTCTACGCCCTCCGATCGCTGAGGTTTCCACAGGAAACGACCGCCGACCAGAGCTACCACGACGAGCAGTTCGAGGCGTACCTTGCGCTCGGTACCGCCATGGGTGAGGCGCTCGCCACGCGATTTGATTATTGGCGCGAAAAATCACGGGATAGCTGAGAGCGCGTCCGGTCAGAATCTTGGTGTAAACTGGGGGCAAGATGGCGAGCCGCGCCCAGTACCCATCGGAGTGCTCAACGTCAACTACAGGCTCTCCCGCATTCTCGATGACGAAGCGAGCGCGACTACGCAGCGTGGAGTAATCGAGCGCGGAGCAGATCAACCTTCGCTCGGCCAAACATCTGTCGCTTGAACATCTTGATCTTGTTCACTTGGCCTTCGGTCTGTCCGATGCTCCACGACTGCTCGCTTGGCCCCAAGTTGACCACCCCTTTGCACGCGAGTTGACCACCCTCTGGGTGACCAACTTGAGTCAACGAAATGTGTCTATTTGAGGTGTGACGTGCGCTGATAGCTGCCGAAAGTCGAGGTGCTCGATTGATGGCAAAAGAAAGAATCAGTCCACGAATGCAAACGTATATCCCCGGCGAAAGAACGGCGTTTGGTGTTGATCGGTCGAGCGACTTGAAGCATTGGCCACACAACAGTGAGCCATTTCTCAGTTCAATTTCGATCGCGCCGCCCAAGCCCACGGGGTCCAACTTTCAGCGTCACTCTCGAGTTTGAGTCCGGCCTCGACCGCCTTGGAGACGGCGGTCAAATACTCCAGCGGGGTAATTTTTAGGCGCCGACACGTCGCACAGAGCGAGGCGACAACGGCGAGTGGCATGGCCGCCGCCGCACTCCCACACAAGTTCCAGTTGTCACGACCCTTTGCGATCCAACGGATTTGTCGTTCAGGCTCGCCATTCTCAATGGTAATTCGCCCGTCGATCACGAAACACCCCAATTTTAGACACAGGTTCACCTTCATTTAGGTGGTCAACTTGCGTGCAAAGGGGTGGTCAACTTCGAGTGCAAACGAGCAGCCGCCCAACAAAATGGCGTTGTCGGATGGCATCGAATCCACAGGGGGTTCTCCAACCCAACCACAACAGGCACAACGCCTTCGCGCTGCACTTCATAGATCTCTGGGACCATGCCTTCACTGCCCACGACAAATCGCCCTTGCGTGACGAAGAGACGACCATCAGCGCGCAACACGACCGCATGTGTCCAGCGTCCATCAAAATCGCCTGGGATTTGCGCGACCATCTCCACGCTCGCAGGATCGGCTCGGTTGAGCATCGGAGAGTACGTCGTGCTCAAAACGCGCTTCGTTCTGGTAAAATACAGGTGCGTAGCGCTCAGTGTGAGCCCATGCACATCGGTCGCTTGCAGATAGGGCTGCACCTCTGCGACCCCGTCGCGATCACCATCCGCGAGTCGGTACACCCACCCATCCCCAGTGGACCCACTGGGGATCGTCACGGATGGAGAACTCGCAAACAACTCGCCCGCTGCGCCAAACGCCATCACTCGAACCCCTCGCACGCGCGCAAACAAACTCAAGCAAAATCCCTCGGGAACAGCGAACCCCACCACGGAGCCTGCCACCGCGTGCGCGCACCAAGAATCCCCGCTCAGGGCCTGTCGACGCACCACTCGTTGGACCGGTTGTTAGTACGGCGTGCGCTCCACGCATCCGCAGGACGCATCCGTCACAGAGGGAACATCACGTGGGCAAGCTGCAGTTGGGATCTACAGCCCGGTCTTTGCTCCGCAACCACAGATCAGCAACGTGAGAAGTGCGTTGCGTGCACAAAAGTGGGAGCACCAATCCATTGCTGAGATATACGCCTCACTATGACACCCCGAACAGAACCCGAACAGAACCTCCGGAGCAAACCATGACCCGATTAACGCTACCAGCACTGGACCTCGACTGGGCCGCGCTTCTACGTGATGTGAACGTTGTAGACCTCGACGCTGTGCGCGAGATGCAAGCCGCACACAGAGATCTCTTTCACTTTGAAGGTCCGCCCGGGATTCGCGAATTTGTCCGCATGTTTCGCTTGCTCCATTTCTACGCGATAATCGCGCTTTCTGAGAAGAAGTACCCTGTGCTCAATCGAGCGTGGGACGACTTGCGGTGGGTGATGAACCACCCGGAGACAGACGAGTTCTCGGTGAATAGTTGGCTCTTGCTCGACCTTCCCGTTGCCGAGGATGGGCGCACGTTGG
>JANNCG010000757.1:0-6757 GCA_031386385.1 Myxococcales bacterium | reverse complement strand
CGAACAACGTCTCCCGGTCCAAGCTCACTAATCCAGGTGAACCGACTGAGGTCGTAATCGCCCGCGCCACTGAGCGCGAGAGGCACATCGCCCACACCTGGTCCAAATGGATCCCCAGAACTGACGCCGAGGTTCGATTTGTCACCATCCGTCTCGTGACTAAGAACGAAGGTCCGATCGTTTGTGAACGCAAACCCAAACGCTGAACCCTCCCGAGTCGGCAAGTGAACGCCCTGATACATTATCCGATGCGTCAGGGCTCGAACAGTTTGTCCCTGAGCGAATATCTCCTGAATATTCGCTCGCGGAGTTCCACGCACCACCTCCGTCGTGACGACGCCTAACTTCGCCGACTGTCCCGCACTCCCCCGTTGCACCGCCATCGCTATGGGTGTGACGCTTGTGACGACGACACCCAGTCCGTTTCTCAACACTTGCGCTGCGCTGCACGCGCCATTTCTACAAACGCTCCAAAACACCTGATTGCTCACAGCGTCACGAAGCATGAGCATCGCGGCAGTTGCCGCACCATTGTTCTCAGGATCCCACGCTGCGAGCGCCACGCCTCCCACCGTCACGGGAGCGTTTGGCACCATCACCCCCTGCAACGACTGCACCTCAACCGAAGCGCTTGGCCCACTCGCAACCCGTACTCCCATCCACGGGCAGTCGATATACACTCCTGCATCGTCCCTGCAATCTGCCCCATTTCGTGACGTTGTCGCCACCCACACTTGCTCCGCCCCTGCCTGATCAACGGTCACCGTCGCAGTGTTAAGTGTGGGCCCTGTGGCTCTCCACTCTGCGCCATCGACGAGGATCGTACCGTCCGTCCGACCGATCGTCCGTTGACAGTGTGAACCCACAGCGACACACGGAGCGTGTCCTGTTTCTCCCACTGCATCCGAATAGCGATCAATCGCGATCCATCGCAAAACACCCTCTGCGCGCCAAGCATCGCACGTGCCTGCTGTCACCTGCGCGCGCGTACACCTTCTCGGAATGGGTCTGCCCGATGTTCGCGCATACGCCTCGGACTTTTCGTCATCGAGAAACATTGTGTATAAGCGATTGTTCGCTACAAACGGCGCCGCTTGTCCAAGCATGAGCATCGTGCGTGGGGTTGGTACCAACTGCGCGGGGCCCAGATTCTGCGCCCCAGTAAAACAAAATCCGCCGCGATATACTCCACGAGCGCAGCATTCGCCCGCTTGAAAAACATCCGCAGCATCGCACCAAAAGTTTTGCACTCGAATCGGAGCCTCTCCAACCCCGACAGAAAACGAAGTTGAGGGTTCGACCGGCGTGCGCATCACCGGCGGAATGGGAGTCACTCGATCGTTGTGATCAAAGTCGATGTGCCGAAACACATTGGGACCTTCAGCCGATGCCAACGGCGCATAGGTGACACCGGCGGTTGCGTACGCTTGCACGACGGCGGTGTTGCCTTGGCGTCCAAATGCAAACGCTTCAGCGAAGCCAAACACCGGCCCGCTTGGCGTGGGATAAAATCGGGGCAAGGGAGTATGCGCTCTTGCTCCTTGCGAAAACTCTGGCTCGCGAGTGAGCTGCGGATTCGCAGGTAGACTTCGCTCATAGGGATAGCCCATAATGGACGGAAATACGATTTTGTCCTCGGTGCTGAGATCGGGCGTTTGCGGATCAAGACCGAAGGGATTGCTAAAGCAATTGGCGTCAGGACCGCCATGGTGCAACCCAAGAATGTGACCGAACTCATGCATCGCCGTCCCGACCAGATCGTTTGCTTGAGAGATGTTCACCTGACCGCATCCTTGTCGACCGCCCACTCCTTCTTGCGACCAGCTCGCGTAGTGCATCAGCCCGCCGTGCCGTGGATCGGGCGCGAGAAAGCTTCGATTGCACGCACATCGACTGTGTGTCCCCGCGTGATGAATATACGTGATCAATCCACCGGGACCGATCGCTCGACGTCCCATGCCCTGCACGACGCGGTCGGCAACAATGGTTGGAACGACACCGTGAGCATTGGTTTGAGTATTTGGCAATCGCACATCAAAGTGCACTTCAACCCCGCCTGTGCCATCGGGATTGGCGACGCGATTTGCAGGCAATCGCCCGAATTCTCGATGCCAGTGATACAACTGCTCAATCGTTGCATCAAGGGGTTGTCCCGGCGTCGGAAACACCGCACGAGACGCGCAGCCCTGTTCTGCCGTCATGCAATTGGTGACAACGGGGCTCGCGATGCGATCCATCTCCATGAGCAAATCTTTGTGCCTCGCCGAAAATCCCCAGAGCGGAAATGTCTGTTGCGCCTCGTGAATTTGCGTGGCGGGGATATTGGGCGGTAGCCCACCCTGAGTCGTCGTGGGTGTACCGAAGGCTTCGTTTGTTCCGAGGACTTCTGCACCGTCCGAGATGCCATCTCCATCGGTGTCGCGCGGATCCATCCACGGTCGTGGTTGCCCCGGCTGATTGGCGAGTGATTGATAAAATGCCGCTATATTTGCTTCTGTTTCGCAAGCAAATCGTCGGTTTTGCAGGTCGCGTGTGGCGTACGCATTGAGCCCATCGCAAAGTGATAGCTCTTGCTCAACCGCATCGCCGAGCAGGTCTCTATCGGTGTCGATGAAGGTGTTGAGCACAACACGCATTCGTCCCGGGCCGGGATCCTCTGGATATTCGGTGCGGTTTTCGGCCAACGTTGCGAACGGCACCTCTGGAATCCCCGATGGGAGTCTCAGCGCAAACGGCAGCCGCACGATGGGTCTCACAAGTACAAACGCGACTTGGATATTTCCACGATTTTTTGCGTTGCGAACCATCGCGGCAGGTCCGACACCCACCATTGAGAGGTCGCCACCGATGAGTCGTCCTTGTCCGTCGAACAACCACGCTTCAGTGGCATCAACCCCTTGCCAATCGTTGGCGTCATTGCCCCGACCAGCATTTGAAACGGCACCCGTGACCTCATCCCACGCAGTCGGACCATCGCCCACCAGGACGCTATGAACATCAAATTCATCTGGGGCCTGTTGCACATCAAGCATGACGTTGTCTGACACGGCAACGACTGCGTTGAGCAACGGGCGCGGCGGCGTGCTTCGCAGACGCACCTGTACTCGGGGTGTGACTCCCCCTCGCGCACCGGGACCGCCGTGAATCATCACCGCATATTGCCCCGGAACCAGCCGCAGTTGAACCGTATTCGACGCACCAAATCGCAACGGATCGCCAATCTCACTGCCCGTCGACTGTGAGATCACATGGATCCAAAGATCGATAAAACCGAGTTGACCTTGGCACAGTGGCCGAGCGTTGCGTCCTCCTCGTCCCAACGGATCATCACAAGACGGTGCTCCCACCTCCAGCGACAGGTCTAACGGAACCTCTTGTGCGCCAATCCCTGGCACAGTGAACTGCAACCATCTCGCGCTCACGCCCCATGTTCGATCATGAACCAACCGACTCGGAAAGCTCTCTGCGCGTGCTGAACACAACAAAACAGCCATGAGCGTACACATCAGAGCGAGCACGAACCGAAGGCAATGCTCCGCTTCGTTGGCACGCAAAACTCTGGTATTTTTCACGCAAATCATTGCTCAACTCCTCCCGCGTCAACGGTGTCATTTGTCGGGCCGAGCACGTGGTGTATGAGGTCATCGCTGCTGCCATGCGCCTCGCGCAAGATGCACTCGGAGTGATTTTCAAGGTACTTGCGGGTCGCGAGCTCGCGCGTCAACGGATCGCAAAGCGTCATCCCCAGCAGACGATCCGTCATTCGGCGATCCTCATGGCCTATGGGCAGTTGCGCGGCAGCAGCAGGACGAATCTCCGCGACAAGAGCGGAGCGTGAGACACAGCACCGCAGTACTTGTGAGCGAAGCCTCGCGACTTGCAAATCGATCACCTCTTGTTCGCCAACAGCTCGTCGATTCGCAATGGCCGTGCGCACACTCTCGCACTGAATCTCCATCGCCTTGTCGTACTCAACGTCAAGCGCTTCGTCGTCCACACACGCTACCGCTGCGTCGGGCAACATGACATCCACTTGCACATCCAGCAGCCCGGCGTCCCGTCTATGGTTGGACCACCACTGCTGCGCCGGTTGGCAATGCGTGACGCCCACCAACATCACACACAAGACAATCAGTTTATGTGCAATTACCCTCGGCAGGCAAGTATTTGACGGAGTTGGACCCCCCCCTCGAATGAGGTTGGTTGGGACTCCTAAAATGCTCCTGATTCATATAGAGTATACCTTTTGTTTTGCGATCTGAATAGCAACGTTCAACGAAGAAGTTGCTGTTGATTTTGAGCCATCGCCGCGCAGCCACCAACACGCATGATAAGCGTCGCGCGCGTCGGTGTTTTCGTCAAACGCGCATTCGGAATTCACCATCGCTGGACCGATCACCATGTGCGGTCACCTAAGCAACTGCGCACAGCCAGCCGGCTCTTTGTGTCGCGACTGAAACTCACGCGCTCTCATCGCCAGGGGGGGAAAATTCGCGCCATTATTTTCATCATTCGCTGCAAATTCAGCGGGACAATTTCGAAACAGTCGACTGTTTAGCGCGCAATCGGTGGTTTGTTTTGGTGCGTTCTCACGCTAAAAGACGCCACCCCAAATGAGTGACACCCCCAAGCGCCCTCCGTTTATTCTCTCAAGCAAAGACGTCGCAGAAAAATCAGCACAGTACCCCGACAGCAGCGAGCTGCTCGCGTATGGTCGTGCGATCGGAAAAGCCGCAGGACTGCTTCGAATCGGCCTGCACATTGAGCGCGTCCCACCTGGGCACCGAACGAGCTTTCCGCACGCAGAGCAAAACGAAGAAGAGTTTGTTTTTGTGCTCGAGGGAGAGATCGAAGCTTGGATTGACGGAGTGCTGCATCCTATGACCGTCGGTGATCTCGCTGCTTTTCCTGCAGGGACGGGGATCTCACACACGATGATTAACGACAGCGACCAAGATGCCGTGTTGCTCGTGGGTGGCGAGGCTTCAAAACGCGACACGAAGATTTATTATCCCTTAAACCCCGAGCGCAAGCCTCAGGTGGTGTGGAGCCAGTGGTGGGAGGACCAAGACCGCCCCGTGCGTGAGCTTGGACCGCACGATGGGATGCCCAAGAAGCGTTAGCGACACCCATACGTAGAGGGCTGGTGAGTGACAACCGCGTGATTGTGCGTCTATGCTACAGGGACACTCAGTGAACCTTCGTGACGTCCTAACGCGTGGCTCTGGCTACGTGCGTTCTGCCAAAACCATTTACGAGACTTTTTATATCACCGCGCCCACGATACTTGATGCGGTCGTTGGCAAGAGCACCTCACAGCGCGCAGACCAAAGGCTTGAGTATTGGTCGCGACGGTTGATCGAGATGGCGGAGGTAAAACTCACGGTCACGGGGCGCGAAAACTTCGACCGCGAGCGGGCGTATTTGGTGATGTGCAATCACTGCTCGCACTTTGATATTCCAGTGTTTTTTCAGGCGTATCGACGGCCGGTGCGCATGGTGGCGAAAAAAGAATTGTTCGATGTTCCGATGTTTGGGAGGGCGCTGGAGGCCTCGGGGTTTCCGAAGGTAGACCGAGGCAATCGCGCGCAGGCTATTGAGAGTCTTCACAAGGCCAGGCTGCTGCTAGAAGAGGGCACGTCCCTTTGGATTGCCCCCGAAGGCACCCGCGCCAAGTACCCGAGCACGGGGCTGCAGCCGTTTAAAAAGGGAGGCTTCGTCCTCGCACTTGAAGCCTCGCTCCCGATCCTCCCCGTAGCCATCAGCGGAACGCACGATATTCTTCGCCCCGGCACGGGCGTTGTTCGTGGCAACGCGCATGTTCACGTGCATTTTGGACCAGTGATTGAGGGGACCAATACGCCCTACTCGACTGAAGCTCGGGATGCCCTGATGGCAAAAGTTCGCACCGCGATGGAGAGCGCGCTTACGTATGCAAACGCCCAGCGGCAGGGATAGAGCTTGAATAACAACCCATGTTCTCTCGTCACAAAAAGAGGTACGTTTAACACCCCGTGAAATCAAACTCGTCTACGCTCTCGTTGTTTGCGCTCTGCGCTCCTTTGACCTGCCTCGCCGTTGGCTTTATCTGCAGTCCCCTCTCAGCACAGACGCGCATGGGGCAGCTGCGTGGGGGCGAGACACCGCTGGTCCCGATGATGAGCTCGGACGCGGGCGCAGGCGGAAGAATTCAAACAGGCAACGTGGGTTCTGGCGGCGCGCCGACGGATTCACACGGTCCGAGCTCGCAGCTCATCGGCACCACCGATGATCACCCCGAAGAGATCCGTGGCCCGATTAGTGCGGCGGATGCAGCGCGCGTGTTTCGCTCGAAGATGCCACTGTTTCAGCCCTGCTACACCAACGCCCGCGAGGTCCGCCCCATGCGGGTGTCCGTGCGGCTCTCAGTTCAGCGCGACGGGCATGTCACCAACATCTCGATGAGCGCCAATCCGCCCTCACCCGCGGTGCAGGCCTGCTTACAGACGGCGCTGCAAGCGATGATCTTTCCGACGCCCACGGCAGCACCCCTCGTGTTGGTGTATCCCCTGCAATTTGCGCCGCCGGTGCGTGGTCCGGTGACCGGTCGTGGCCGGCCAACGACGCCCGCTGTTCGGCCGCGCACGACGGGGCACTAGCGTTGAGCGTCCATTTCATCGCGTGCAGTGTTGCGATGAGGTTTTAGCGCAAGCAGGTTCACACTGGCCTAGGGCTGCGATGAGGACAAGCCTCCTCGCATTTGCCTTCGCGCAAAGAG
>JANNCG010000746.1:0-7300 GCA_031386385.1 Myxococcales bacterium | reverse complement strand
TGTGTCCGAAGACAACCACCGCCCCATCGGGAAACACCCGGTACGTCGCAGCGTCAAAAAACAGCCGTTTGTCCACACCGAGCTGCAGCTTGGTGGTGTCTGGATGAAGCTTGTGTGCCTCTGCTCGCACCGTCACGCAGTCTCCGCTGTGGGTCACCACGATGGAGGACTCGTTGAGTGGATCGGGAGAGTTGTGTGTCGGGTCCGATGAGCGAACCTTCTTCAGCGTCTGTGGGTCGAGGTCCAGCGCGTACGAAGACCACAACGTTCCGTCGGGGCGGAGAACCAACGGTTTGCGTTGGTAGGGGCGATCAAGCTCGGCCACCGTTTTCACTTTGTCCCCCGGAGAAGCGATCCGCGTCATCCCTTGCCAGTCCGCAAAAATAAACCAGCTTCCATCAGGGGCAATCGCGCTCGGGTAAGTTGTCATGCGCGGCAGCATAACGCACTCGAGGCTTCTCTTGCGGCAGTTCGACCATCAAACCGCACCGCTCTTTGCATCGAACAGAAGTGAACACCACCTCGCATTGTTGCAATCACGTCCCCTCGCAGAGCCCCTCTAGTTGCAAAAAAATCCGCAGAAAAAGCGCAGTCAAATTAGATATTGCAAAGAAGTTATGCGTGCAAATTTGCAGGCAATAACACCTTCTCGGCTCGCCCGCTCGCACACCAAACGCAAGCCGTGCGCGGCAATCCGAGCGGCTACACCCACGGTCGCTGTCAATCGCAGATTGGATCGGTTCGCGCGATTTGGGCGCACAGATGCGCTCGCATGGGGCTAAAAAAAGGCTCAGCCGCCCGATCGCCAACCCAGGATTATGGGACAGCGGGCGACTGGGCGAGCATCTGGGCGACCTCAGCCGCTGCGCTGCGGCTCATTTCGGTCAAGCCATCCAAGATGGGCTGCACAGCTTCAGCACCGAAGGCGCGATGACCCGCGAGCGCCAGATACAGAGAGGCCTCTGTGCCGTTAGCCCCTGCGGCAGCGAGGGTGTCAAAATCTCGAAGCATTGGCGCGACTTTGGCAAACACGCTCGCGGTCACCGCCGCGGGTTCACCTTTGTTTTGCCCCTGCAGTCCCGCAACGACCGTCGCGAGCGCATACTTCTTTGCCCCCTCCGTCAGCGAAAGCTCACGGTCTCGCTGCCGAGCCCACCGCTCAAGCGAATACAGCTCTGGAAGCGCCACCGCCCTCGACACACCGACTGAGTCAAGCGTGCCGATCAAATGACGAAGATCGTCCTCGGTCGTGATGGGTTTTGTCGGCGACAGGATGTCATCGATGGCCGTCCCGCCTGAGATCCCCAGCGCGGTAACACCCGCCGCTTTCAACCTGGTACGTGTGCCATACTGCAGCGATTTCGCTAGCAGATAGGTTATCACGTCTGAGTGACCCTTGAGCCATATCTGCGGCTCGACGTTGCGAGCGCTCCGGGTGCAGCCACGAAAAACAAACCGCACTCCCCGTGGCCTCATGGCCTTTTCAACCACGCGAATCACCTCAGCGGTGGCAAAGTACATGGGCTCATCGGCGCTCTTGTGCTTGCGCGACAGCTCGCGCTTGGCGCCCTTCGCGTGCGCCAGATCAATGATCGAGACCCCGTGCCAGGGGAGCAGCAGCTTGCGACCCTCAACGGCTAACAGCGTCGCAATGCCCACCTCTCTCCCCGTCAAAATGTGCGTCTCGGTCGCCTCACCGAGCACTTCTCCAGCGCAGACGGTGGACTCATCAGGCTGCCACCACAGCTTGCCATCAAGCACCCACGGCCCAGCGATCGCGCTCACTCGCTGCGTCGACTCAACGACTCCGTCGTCACGTACGACTAACAAATAAGCTATATTGAGCACCCCGTCGTGATCGCCAAGATAGCTTTTGCCCCCTGCGCGAGACACGCTCGGGGCACCATTCGAGACGCGCACGAGGGGGCGTGACCACGCGACTATCCCAGAGCCATCAGGCCCACGCAACAAGAGCGATGCGTGCCCTTGAGCCCCAAGCTCGCCAAAGACAAACACCGATCCGTCAGCAAATACGCTATACGTTGCAGAATCAAAAAACTCACGTGTGCCCCCACCAAGCTCTAAGGAAGAGCCACTTGGGACGAGCTTGTGCACCGCACCCCGGATCGTCACAGTGTCCCCCGTGTGGCTGACGATGAGCTCGGTGCCTCCAAGAGGATCGGGGCTATGGTGAATCCAGTCCGTCGCTTTGACCTTCTTCAACGCGATGGGATCAATGTCCAGCGCGTAGCTTGACCACACCGCGCCATTGGGCCGCAGGACCAGAGGCCGCTGCTGGTTTGGCCGGTCCAAATCTCGGTTGGTCTTGACCTTGTCGCCCGCAAGCACGATCCGCGTCATCCCTTGCCAGTCCGCAAACAAAAACCAACTCTTGTCTGCTGCGCTCACGTACGCATCAACACTCATAACCCGGACCATAGCAAACTCGGGCGCGGGCGTGTTGCGACTCGTAGGTGGACCAAGACGGAGAAGTTGAACACTGCGGCCGAGAGGGCGGGGCGCTCGGGTGTGATAACATCTGAAAGGTCATGGACGAACTTCTACGGACCCACTTTCAGACATTTGGCTATGTTGTCCTTCGCTCGGCATTCGACGCGGCAAAGCTTCGAGCTGAAGTTCTTGTCTCGTTGGAGGTTGGTACCAAGATGCGCATCGATACAGCTGTCGCGACCGTGCGGTATCTGCCAATGATGTGCGCGAGGACGCCTGAAAGTCTCTCATTGCTCGACACGTTTCAACCGCTCGCAGAGAGTTTGCTTGAAGGCACCGCACTCCCAGTGCGCGCAAAAGGCATGCAGTTCTTTGCAGTTCTCTACGCCAGCACCTGAGCTCAGAGCGATACGCTCGAGAGCATGATCAAGCTCACCGAAGACCCTAAGAGCCTCGCAGAATGCAAATCGGATGCAGGAGTTTTTGTACCGGTAGTGAACCGGGCGCGATGCGAGGGCAAAGCCGCCTGCGTCAACGTGTGTCCGTACGACGTCTTTGAGGTCTCAAAGATAACAGACAGCGATTTTGCAGCGTTAGGTGTGCTGGGCAGGTTCAAAAGCCTCGTGCACAGAAAGCTCACCGTCTACACTCCCCGCGCAGAACAGTGCCGCGCCTGTGGGCTATGCGTTGCGGCATGCCCGGAGAAGGCGCTCACACTTCGACGCGCTTGACGCGATGACCGGCAGAGCGGGTGAAGGCACTTTCATTCAGGCAACGGGGGGAATCAACGCCGGGGTCATTGACAAAACTAATCAGATTAGCTATTAAACTACTCAAGATAGTTATGAGCCAAACGACAACAGACACTCTCTCTCGCCCCGATGGGCACATTGCGTACGAACGACATGGCGACGATCTCGAAGCGCCATTGGTGATTTGTGTTCCGGGGCTGGGAGATCTTCGGGGTCAGTACCGATTTCTTGGACCGGTTTTGGTGGCCGCGGGATACCGCTCGGCGTCGATGGACGTGCGAGGTCACGGCGAGTCTGCAACAACGTTTGCCTCTTATACGCCCGAAGATGTGGGTCGAGACATTGTTGCCCTCATCGATGAGCTCAAGCCCAAGCAGGCATTCGTCCTCGGCAACTCGATGGCGGGAGCGGCAGCGGTGTGGGCCGCGGCCGAGCGTCCCGAAGTTGTTCAGGGGATCGTGCTGCTGGGGGCATTTGTGCGCGACGCCAAGGTCAATTGGTTTGTAAAATGGCTCACGAAGCTCATGTTCATGCGTCCCTGGGGCGCCGCCGCGTGGGCGATGTTCTACAAGACCTTGTACCCATCAGCGCCGCCGCCGGACCTCACTGAGTACCGTCGGGGGCTGAAAATCAATATCACCGAGAGGGGTCGTCTTGAGGCATTGGTGAGCTACATCAACGCTTCAAAAGCAAGCTGCGAAGCCCGCCTCCCCGAGGTCAAATCTAAGTCTCTCGTTGTCATGGGAACCAAAGACCCAGACTTCGGAGACCCCGCTGTGGAAGCTCAATGGATCTGCAATAAGCTTGGCAGCGAGTTGATGATGGTCGAGGGCGCTGGACATTATCCCCACGCAGAGATGCCCCAGCTTGTGTCCAAGCGCATCGTCGAATTTTTAGCGCAGTCGAAGTCGGTCTCTCATGGCTAGGGCAGGTCTCGATCGAGACGCCGTCGTCGCGGCGGCAGCGGCCATTGCGGACAAAAAAGGGCTCGCGGCGCTCAGCCTGAAAGAGCTGGCCAAGAAGCTCAAAGTGCAGCCTCCGTCGCTGTACAACCACGTTGACAACCTCGCCGCCCTGCACCGAGAGCTCGGGATCAACGGACTGAATTTGCTGGCGGATCGCTTTCAAAGTGCCGCGGTAGGGAGAAGTCTCGATGAGGCCGTGATTGCGATCTCACACGCATATCGAGCGTTTGTGCGCGAGCACCCGGGGCTGTACGAAGCTTCGATGGTGGCAGCGCCCTCGCCCCGCGACTCAGAGGTGTGGGCCGCGAGTGAGAAGGTCCTCCGCGTGGTCGTTGCGGTGGTCGGCGGATATGGGCTCTCAGAGGAGCAGACCATCCACGCCGTGCGCGCCATCCGTGCGGCTCTGCATGGCTTCGTATCGCTTGAAAGCGCGGGAGGATTTGGGTTGCCCCACGATATCGACGTGTCGTTTAGCAGCCTGTTAACGATCTTGGTAGATGGCCTTCAGGCGCTGCGAGCAGACCCTAAGAAGCGAGCGCTGGGTAGTCGCTGAAGCCTTTTTCTTGGCCGCCGTACATCGTCGCGCGGTCGGGCTGAGCGAGCACAGCGCCGGTGGCGAAGCGATGGACAAGGTCGGGGTTTGCAATAAAGGGGGTCCCAAAAGACACAAGCTGCGCGGTGTTTGCCGTGAGCACCGCCTCGGCTTTGTCTCGGTCATACCCCCCGTTGATCATCAACGGGCTGCGCACAAGGGGACCAAATGTGGCCAGCGAGTTTTTCGGCCAAGTGGGCAATTTATCAAGCGGAAACATCGCCTCCATCAGCTGCACGTACGCCAACGGAAGCTCATTGAGCCCGTTGATCAAATGCGTAAAGAGCGACAACGGATCTGAGTCGATCATCCCGTTGTAAGGGATCACGGGAGAGATCTTGATCCCCACGCGCGAGGGGCCCCACACATCGACGAGAGCTTTCATCGTGTCGATCACAAACTTGGTGCGATTGGCGATGGACCCACCGTACTCGTCGGTGCGCTTGTTGGCTTCATCCACAAGAAATTGGTTGGGAAGATAGCCGAACGCGCCATGAAGCTCGACGCCATCAAAACCCGCCTTGTGTGCGTTTTGTGCGGCGATTCGATAATCTTCAACCACCGCACGCACCTCTGTAGTGCTTAGCTCGTGGGGAGTCTCGAAGTCTTGCGGTCCCGTTGCCGTGAAGGTCTTCTGCCCGACGATCGCGATCGCCGAGGGAGCCACAGGAAGCGCGCCGTTGCGCACCGACGTATGCCCCACGCGCCCGGTGTGCCACAGCTGCGCCACGATCAAACCACCGGCGGCGTGCACGGCCTTGGTGACGCCACGCCAGCCTTCGATTTGCGCTTCGGTGTACAGGCCAGGCGTCGAGGGACTGCCGATCGCCTGCTCTGAGATGTTGATCCCTTCGGTGATGATCATCCCCGCAGTGGCGCGCTGGCTGTAATACAGCTCGTGCAGAGGTCCGGGACATCCGGCGGTGTGCGCGCGGGCCCGGGTCATGGGCGCCATGACGACGCGGTTTTTCAGGGTGAGTGGGCCTAGTGTGATCGGTTCGAGCAGCTTCATAGTGGGTTGGGGGCAAAACTCCGTTGAGTGAGGTTGCTCCACAGACAGTCGTACCACTGTGCTTAACCGCAAGCGCCTCAGTTGCTGATTGTCTCTCCCAGACGCTACTCAGGTCGCTTATACCCTAAACATCCTGCAAATATCCTAGTGAATGCCGATCGCGCCCGATGACGATTGCTCACTTGCTAAGTCGCTTGACCTCTGCTTCAAGCTCCGCAATTCGCGCGTCCCGAGACTTCAGCGCCGCGGCTACATCCGCCGCCTCTAACCGCTGCGGAATGTGCTGCGGACAATTGGCGTCCCACGCGGTCACGCGGATGACAAACGCCCGCTCTGGCCGCGCAGCGTACCCTGTTGAGAATAGCTCTTGGACGATATTTGGGTCGTCCTCAATGACCTTCGCCTCGCCCCAGATCTTGATCCGTTGCTTGTGCGCATAGTCGATGAGAAACAGGTGAACCTTTGGGTTCTGCTCGAGATTTCCCATCGAGATGTACTGACGGTTGCCGCGGTAGTCTGCGAAGCCAAGCGTGTGCCGGTCGATCACCTGAAGAAAACCCTTCGGTCCTCCTCGGTGCTGAATGTACGGCTGGCCGTCCAGGTTAGCGGTCGCCAAAAACACGCTGGTCTGCTCGGCGATAAACTCTGCGAGCTCATCGGTGATCTCAGTCTCCCATGAGCCCCCTTGCTCCATCTTCACGTAGCCTGGGCGCGAGCCTAGCCGAGATTGAATAGCCTTCACGCTGGGGGTAAAAGCGATATCACTTGCGTATTTCATAGGGAAATGACTCTTGATAACTGTGGTCGCAGAGTTGGCAAAAAGTATTATAGCTTAAAAGCTGTAAGTCCTGGGTGCTCCTGTGGCCGTGGTCCAAGGGGCCAGCGAAAGAGACGCTCTGACTCAACAATGAGGACATCGTTGATGCTCGCCTCGCGGCGGCGCATGAGCCCATGGGCATCAAACTCCCAGAGCTCGTTTCCGTGGGCACGAAGCCACTGACCCTCAGGAGACTGGCACTCGTAGACAAACCGCACAGCGATTCGGTTGTCGGTGTGCGCCCAGACCTCTTTGATTAAGCGATACTCGCGCTCGCGCTCCCACTTCTGGGTGAGAAGCTCGACAATAGCCGCTCGGCCTTGGATAAACGTTGAGCGATTGCGCCACCGACTGTCCTCCGTGTACGCAAGCGCGACGCGGGCGGGGTCACGAGAGTTCCACGCGTCCTCGGCGAGGCGGGCTTTGTGGACTGCGGTTTCGGCGGTGAATGGCGGGCGAGGTGGCGGGGTCATAGACGGGCTCATTTCGGTGCAACTAAAAGCGCAATGCCAGCGTGATTGTGCCGGCGGACAGACCGTAGCCGAGTACTATTTCTGCGAGAAATCGCCTGGAGATACCCTCGGAAAATCAACCTCGGTACCCAGCGCGTTATTGATATAGTTTGTCAACGTGTTCAGCGCGACGTGCGCGATAATCTCGACGACTTGCGCCTCGGTGTAGCCAGCATCCCTGACGGCCTGCACGTCACTG
>JANNCG010000739.1:0-2478 GCA_031386385.1 Myxococcales bacterium | reverse complement strand
CCAGGGCAGAAGAATCCCGGTCCCTGATGCCATGACGTGTGCAGGGCCGTGATCGTCATCGGAGTCCCTGGTGCAACCAACGCTGTCGGACCACCGTTGTTGATTCGCATGCTCTCAAAGAGCGCACCAGGCGCCACGTAGGCCGACGCGCTGACTCGAATGAGTCGCTGCTGGATCTCCGACTCACGGCCGTAGACCGGGCCATAGTCCATGAACCAACGCAGGGTTGAGATGCCGGCATTGCCGATGGTGACCGTGGCGATATTCACTGCGCTGAGCGTGGTGCCAGTGCCAGGACGCGGCTCAGATCCATCGATTGTGTAGTAGATTGTCCCAGGAATCACCCCGCCGATTGAAAAATTGACCGGCCGTGGTACATCGACCACTTCGTTGTCGCCGTTCGAGGGGTATGGCGTGATTTCGCTCGGCGGCGGCTCAAAATAAACACAGCGTCCCGAGAGGCACTGCTCCGACGGTCGACACTCACGACCGGCGTTGACGCCTAGACAGTCGCCCACCGCCCCACAGAATCGGCGACTCGTTGAAGCCTCGACGCAGCTCGGTGGGTTGCCACAACGAATCGTTCCCGTTCCGCAGGAGTTGCCACAGCGTCCGCCAGAGCAGAGCTGTCCCGCTGGGCAACTGATGTACGACCCCAGGTTGCACATGGCGTTGGCTCCGCAAAACGGCGCGCTGCTTTGTGGATCGATACAATTGCCGCCGCAGTTTACAAATCCCGGTGGGCAGTTGGCGCCGCATACACCCATCGCACAGACTTCGTTGCGGGCGCAGCTGGCGCCAGCGTTCAGGCCGGCACAGTCGCCGGAGGCTCCGCAAAACAGGGGACTTGCTTGCGGATCAATACAATTGCCCCCACAGTTAATCTGGTTTGGCGGGCAAACGGTCTCGCAAACGCCACGAATACAAAACAGACCACGCGCACAAATGGCACCGGCACTCAGGCCCTCGCAGTCCATGCTCGCTCCGCAGAAAGCGTTGTTGGTGCGAGGGTCAATGCAACGTCCGTCGCACTTGACCAAGCCCGCAGCGCAGCGCACTTCGCACATCCCGTTGTTGCAGCTCGCACCTGCAAGGCAGGCGACGCCACAGGCACCACAGTTCTGCGAATCACTGAGCGTATCCACACAGTTTCCCGAGCAAACGCGGGCTCCTGGCCCCGAATCAGCGAAGCAAACGGCGGGCACATCAACAGTCATCACGTCTTCGATGATCGGGTTAGGCGAGTCAAACTCCTGCACATCGATGTCGACGACGTCTATCGGCGCGGACGGCACATCAACCGGATCTTGTTTTGGGCCAGAACAGCCGCTCGCAAGCGCACCAACAAGCACGATTGCGCGAGGCAAAAACCGATGAGTGAGGATCAAGTATTTCATCAAATTACCTTAAAAAGTCCCCACACAATTCACAGACAGAGTTGCGATACCCGGCAAGCAACTGAGCGTCGCGGTTGGCTGACTCATCTCGACGGTCTCGGTCACGCGCCGTTCGCTGCGAAAGAGGCGCAAACCCACGCCGGTCGCGAGCGCTGCGCCACCCAAGATATAGCCACCGAGCATGACTCCAAACGCCGCCCAAGACTCACTCAGCACGGCATCGCAACGCTCACTTCGAGTTGGATAAAAACGGGTTGGATTGAAACACACGTTGGGATCACCCACGTCCGTCCCGTTTGGCCGACCGCTGTTGTACAGCCCCACGCGGTTTTGCCAAATCAGATGGCTGGCCACCGCTGCGACGCCAAGCGCAGACCCGGCAATGATGAGCTCTGTGCTTCCTCGTGGCGCGACCATCTCTTCGCTTCGACGAACGATTCGCGTGCCACGCGGGCGGGTGTTCACTCCCACTCGTGGATCTGGGTCTTGTGTATCTCCGTCCATTGGGAGGAGAGTGAAGCTCTCTCGAAATGTCCGCCCACCCTCGACGTCGATCGTTCGGCGCAGTGTTCGATACCCTTGCTGACGAACCTCAAGCGCCACAGCGCCGCTCTCGACGCGCAAAGGCTGAGCGAGTGGAAAGGTCCCAATCTCTCTGCCATTGATCAGCAACATCGCGCCTTCGCGGTTGCACACAATGTCGACCGTGGCCAAACGGCTAGTGATAGAATTTAAAGCCGACTCAAGCGACGCACGGTTGCGCACAATCCATGGGTCGGTGTCTTGTTGCAGTGCCGCACGGAGGTCAATGTCCGCGCTCGCCCACTGGCCGAGGGCTTGCTCGGCGAGCGCCATCTGGGCTCTCACGCGGGGAGCTGGAGCGAGTTCATTCGCACGACGAAACGCGTTGAGCGCGAGCTGGTCTTGCCCTGCGCGTCTTTGCGCGATGCCCTGTTGAAGCAGCGCTTCTGCTTCTGCAGCCGGATCGCTCGGTGGAGCCACTTGCACCGCTTGAACTGGTGCGGCTTGAGCAATGAGTTGCAGAGGAGCTACAAGTGTCGCGATTGCGAGAGTGCAAGAT
>JANNCG010000722.1:0-10002 GCA_031386385.1 Myxococcales bacterium | reverse complement strand
GCAACATCCTTGTCGCTCTCCTCGCCACTTTGTCAATCATTTTGCTGGGTGTTGTCGCTTGGCTTGGTCTGCGCAAAAAGCCCATCGCCAAGCTCGCGGATGACTTTGATGAAGAGCCCACTCGGTTGGCCGTTACGCCTCTGGCCACCGTCACTCCTTCGGATGGACAGCCCCGACCCCCTCGCGAGCGCAAAAACGAGATCCCCATGTCCCCCAAAGACATGCCAATCGGAGGTCTGCCGCCAATGAGCTCGGCGCTGCCACAACAAAACAAAAGGCCCCCAAACCATTTGTCCAAGGTGATGGTGACACCGATCCCACCTTCGAGTGTCGTGGCGCCCGTTCAATCCTCGGCCAAGCCTGCTGTTGATCCAAGACAGCTTCTGACAAAACGATGTCCAACGTGCGATCAACGATTTTCTGAAGAAAATGCGTTCTGTCCTGAGCACGGGACGGCGCTGGTGCACGTTCAGCCTGCGGCGACTCCGGCGCAAGCTGTCGCCAAGCCGGTGGACGCACAACGTTCAGCGCCGCGAAACGAGCGAATTCAAAAGCAAACCATGATTGCTGGCTCCGCCGGAACGGGACTCCCTCAGCAACAACCCCAAGCACAACCGGCCCCCTCAATCGCCGAACCACCCGCTCCCACCACCCTCCGCTGCACCATTTGTGGCAAGACGTTTGGTCCAGAAAACGTCTTTTGTGGCGAGGATGGGGGGCGACTTGAGAGAGTCTAAGTCGTTTTTATGCAACGAAAATGTCTGATTCGGGTATTCTCCCCCCGACAATTCTTGACTGGTTTGAGCATCATTTTCTCTTTTTCTTTTTCAACTTTCATTGCGAACTCGACACGGCTCTCACCCACTCACTGAAACACAACACCATGCGCAACGCGCCGCGGGCCGGAGCGTCATGCCTAACTCTGAGCCCGAAAACTGCTGATGCTGAGGACGACGGAAAACTAACATGAAGATCGCATGCCAAAGCTGTGGGGCGAAATACTCGATCGCAGACGACAAGGTCCAAGGGAAGAAAGTCTTCAAGATCAAGTGCAAGAAATGCAACGCGGACATTATTGTACGTGGTGATCAGGCCGGTGCGGATGCACCAAGCCCGGATGCCAGTGCAGCAACGGCTGCTGTTGGAGCGGACCAGTTTCCTGAGGACGAGGCCACGCGCGTCGTCGGCGGAGACACGGACGCTGTCTGGCACGCTGTCGTAGGAGAAGAAAACCAAGGACCCTTCTCGGTTAAACAAATCAAAGACATGCTTTCAAGCGGACAGATCACCACTGATTCGTTTGTCTGGCGCGATGGCTTTGGTGACTGGAAAGCCATGAAGGATGTGCCCGAGCTTGCAGTGCAAGTGATGGGCAGTTATGGCGGCGCTGCACCTTCGGCGAATTCGACTCCTCCAAATGACCCATTGTTTGGCGCACCTGCGCCAGCGGCTGCGGCAGCGAAGGCTCCGAGCCCAGCGAGTGGTGGTTTGTTCGGAACGTCGCAACCCAGTGTTCGCCCTGCGGCAAAACCAGCCGAGGCCAAAGCACGTGCAGGGAGCAAAGCCAGCGCGGGTGGAGATTTGTTTGGCGACGGCGGTGGCGGCAAGTCCTCCATGTTTGGCGGAGGATCAAGTGACGACGCCGTTGAGACAAGCGCCTCAGCGAACGCATCGGCTTCGCCACGACTTGACTCCAACGCTATGACCGGTCAACGCAACGAAAACTCAGTGTTGTTTTCGCTCGCAAATTTGCAGCAAGTTGCAGGCACAGGCCCGGCCAACGCGCCAGCCGCTTCCAATGCTGACCAAAGCGGGCTCATTGACATCAAGTCGATGGCCAGCGCGATGGGTCCATCGTCCAAAGGCAAAAGCGCGGTCGATGAGATTTTGAGCGTGGGCTCCGGCGGTGGACTCTCTTCCCCGCTTGCAGCTCCAGTATTAGCTCCTGTTCCTGCGCCCTCTGTTCCGATGGCCGAGTCCGCAAAGCCAAAGAGCAACAGTACCGTCATTGCGAGCGTGTTGGGTGCGTCCATCATTTTGGTGGGTGGCGGTTTGGGTGGTGTTTACCTGATGAAATCTGGTCAACAACCAGCCAACACAGAGAACGCTCCACAGACCAACAACAACGGCAATAACGGCAATAACGGCAATAACGGCAATAACGGCAATAACAACGGCAATAACAACGGCAATAACGGCAACAACGGCAACAACGGCAACAACGGCAACAACGGCAACAACAACAATGCCAACAATGCCAACAACGCCAACAATGGTGTCGCCAATCCTGCGAATAACGGCGCAACTCCTCCCGCCAACGGCACCAACCCCAATCCAAATCCAGCCGCAGGCACCACCACTGCAGGCACCACTGGGACGGCTCAAACCGGGGCTCACACCGGAAGTGAGAGCGGACGTTCGGGACGCACAGGACGCTCGGGCTCAAACTCGGGCTCAAGTGCATCGACGGGCTCAAGCGGTTCAAGCGGTTCAAGCGGTTCGAGTGGTTCGAGTGGTTCAAGCGGTTCAAGTGGTTCGAGTGGTTCGAGCACAGGCTCCACTGCATCCGCAGCCGGCGGATCTTGTGCATCCCGTTGCCGTGGAGACATCGCTTGTTTGCTGACTTGTGGCACTCAAAACGCTGCGCGTCCCAACACAGGAAGCTCAACCGGAAGCTCCAATTCTGGTGGAACTCCACCAGCCGCAGGAGGACCAGAATCTCCATCACGTACCGATGTCATCGGTGCAATGCGCGGAGTTTCGTCCGCAGTCCGGGCCTGTGCGACAGGCCAACCAGGACCTGCAACGGTGACTATCGTGTTCGCCTCCTCGGGTCGTGTCACAACGGCTAACGTTGCTGCTCCGTTTGCTGGGACTCCGGCAGGCTCTTGCATCGCACGAGCCGTTCGCGCTGCGAGTGTGCCGCCTTTCACTCGCGCAACGTTTCAGATCAACTACCCGTTCGCACTGTAAGACATTCTTCGATGCTGCATCGAGCGACTGAGCTTACTCAACAAGCGTTATTGCTTGTTTTATCTCTCTCGCTTCCAGCGTTGTTGGGTGCTGCTGCGGTGGGTCTGCTCATGGGGCTGTTCTCGGCTACCACGCAGATCAACGATTCGGCTCTGTCGCATACCCCGAAGTTGGCGACCGTCGCGCTCATCGTTGCCTTGTTGGGAGGGACTGGAGCCACAATGCTTATTCGTTATACAAAGAGCCTGTGGCTCGCGATTCCACAGCTTGTTCGGCAGAGCTAAGCTCGTCCAGTTATGGGGACAACGCTCGTCGAGATTATGGGGGCCCTTGGCGCAGTGCTCATCCCGGTGATGTTGGCGACGATTCGGCTTATCCCGTTAACGCTGATGGTCCCACTCTTTGGCGGACGCGCGTTGCCGAGCAACGTGAGAATGCCCCTGTTGGTTGTCCTCGTGGTTGGTTTGGTGCCATCTATTCTGCAGCAACCGTCGATCATCCGACTCAACGCCTCGCTGCTTTTATGCGCCTTGCGAGAAGCCTCGATCGGAGTCGTGATCGCCCTCGTCCTCTCTGCTCCGTTTCTCGCAGTAGAGTACGCTGGTCGCTGGATTGACCAGTCACGCGGAAGCTCTTCTTCCGACGCGCTGTCCCTTGATGGTCAGTCACGCGGCGGACCGATGTCTGAGCTTCTCCGATGGACTTGGGGGTGCGTCTTTCTCGCATCAGGTGGATTTCGAGCGCTCTTGCTCAGCATCGCTCACTCTTTTTCGGTTTGGCCCGTGGACCTCAACGCATCGCACCCCGCGCTCAGTCAGCAATGGATTGAGCTTAGCGCGCGCTGGAGCAGCGACACCCTCGGAGTCGGCGTCGCGCTCGCAGCCTCCGCTCTTCTGGCTCTGGTCGCAACCGAGGCGGTGTTTGCAGTAGCCGCGAAGATTTCGCCTGCAATTGCTCAGGGCGGACTCGCTCTTCCGACACGGCTCTTGGTCGGTCTGCTGGTGTTGGCGTTAACGTTGCAGCAATTCGCAAATGCTGCACAGAGCTGGGCCGCCCAAGCGCTTCATGCCGTGCGCGCCCTCTAAGCGTCGATCAGATCGTTAGAGCCGTTGAGCTTCAAGTAGTCCTCGCACGGGGGTAGAAAATCAACGATACTCCACGCCAGATTCGATGCCAGTCCCTACCGTTATGCTGAGCCGCGAGCAAATCGCGATCCGGGTTCGTGAACTCGGGCAACAGATCACCAAAGACTACCAAGACCGTCCGCTGGTGTTGGTTCCCATCTTGAAGGGTAGCTTTTTGTTCGCTGCGGATCTTGCACGCGAGATTGCGCTCGAAGATGTCCGGATCGATTTTTTGGGATTGCGATCTTACGGCAGCGGCACTGAGTCCTCAGGAGTGGTTCAAATTACCTACGATTTGAGCGCTCCGATTGAGAATCAAGATGTCCTCATTGTCGAAGACATTGTCGACACGGGCCTGTCGATGACCTACATGCTCGAAAACCTTCGCACGCGCAAACCACGTAGCGTGAAGCTGTGCTCGCTGTTGCACAAACCCGCGCGCACCCGAGTGAAGATCAACGTGGACTACTTGGGCTTCACGATTGAGGACAAGTTTGTCGTTGGGTACGGCCTTGATTATGACGAAAAATACCGCAATTTGCCTTACATCGGAGTCATCGGCGAATGAGTAAGAGACTCGAGATGCTGCTCAAGATGCGAGAGCTTAAGAAGGATGATCCGTTCGTTCACTATGGACTCGCCCTTGAGTTCAAGAGCTTGGGACGACTTGATGAAGCGCTGGCGACATTCGCTTCAATGCGCGAACAGTTCGCGTCGTATGTGCCTCAGTACTTGATGGCCTCACAGATTTTGACAGCACAAGCTCGCAACGACGAGGCGCGTGTTGTGCTCACGGTCGGGATCGAAGCCGCTCGCAAAGCGCGTGATCTCCACGCTGCAGGAGAGCTTGAATCGGCGCTGGCGGCGCTGCCATGACAGTTGGATTTTCGCTGGACACACAGTCAGTGGTGCCGCGAGACGCAGCGACGGTCATTCTTGTTCGTGATTCGGCAGACGGACTTGAACTATTTTTCGTTAAACGCAGTGGAGATATCCGATTTTTAGGTGGGGCGTTCATGTTTCCTGGGGGCAAAGTGGACGCACAGGACGACGACCCCACGCTCCCAAGCGACTTAGATGCCGCTCAATGCGCAGAGCTATTGCAAATAAGCGATACTTCTCTGGCGCGGGCGCTGTTCATCGGTGCTGCGCGTGAGTGCGTTGAAGAGTCGGGGATTTTGCACAGCACTCGACCTGTGACCAGCGAGCAACTTGCCACACTGAGACACAAACTTGATGTCGAAAAACAACCCTTTGCGCAGCTGTTGAGAGAGCTCTCTGTGACGCTACAGCTCGCTGCCCTACAGCCATTTGCCAGATGGATTACGCCTCGTGCAGAGACTCGACGTTTTGACGCGAGGTTTTTTTTGGCCCAATGCCCAGCAACCCTTGACGCCTCGCATGACACACGCGAGACTGTCGATTCATGTTGGCTCTCACCAAAACAAGCAATCAAACGGGCCAACGAGAGAGAGATTGTTCTGGTCCCTCCAACGTACCGAACGGTTCAAGTGCTGAGCAGTGTGCACTCAGTTGCAGAGGCTTTGCAGCTCGTCGCGACAACCCTCGAGCCACTCGAACCATGGGTGCGATCAGTCGACGATGGCGCGTTTGAGATCTTGCTCCCCGATGACCGTGAGCACCCCCAATGCACCCCACTCCCGTGGAACATCGTCGATCGTTCGGCGCTCACCACTCGATTTCGTTATGCGGATGGCGTCTGGACGCCATTTGGTACATATTCAAAGCACTGAGCAAATCCTATGGGCGAACCTGTGAAGAACCAACTGTCCGAAGCGCCTCTTGAACACACAAGCTCGCGCGAGCCGATTTATCTCGCTTCACAGTTGGCGTCGATCTGCGCGGTGGACTTGAAGACCATTCACAATTGGTGCGACAGGCAGAGCGATCCAATGTCTCCGGCCGAGCTTGAGTGTTTTCGCACGCCAGGTGGGCATCTGCGTTTTCGTCAGAGCGCGGTGCTGCGGTTTCTCGGACGGTGGGGATATCCCATTCCTAGCGAGCTGCTCTTGGACCGGCCACAGCTGCTCATCATTGAGCGGGACGAAAAAAAACGAATTGAGATTATCAATGGTCTCAGCCTCCGTCGCCCTGGTCGCGACGGACTTGATAGCGAACAACACTCAGGAGTGATGAAGCCCCTCACCCGCGAGCGAACGTTAGGGCTGTTTGCGCAAGAGCACTGGTATGCAACCCTCGTTAGCGACACGCAGACTGCGTTGATTGTAGCGGGCGAGAGAGCCGGCGCTGGCGTCCCATTTTCGCTCGTGATTCTCAGAGAAAATGTTGACGATGTGCCTTCTGACGAGGTTCGAGTTGCGATGCAATCACGCCCGTGGAGCCATTCGCTACAGTTCATTTTGCGCAGCGATAAGACCTCTGTGGTGCCTCAGGGTGTTCGCGCAGTGGTCGCCGAAGACGACATGGTGACACTCTGCGCGATCTTGCTCGCGGAGCACGAACTTCACAACTCCCTCGACAAACGGACCGTTGCTGACGCTGACCCAAAGCCATTTGAAGGCAGCGTGCCCCGCAAAGATCGCGTAAAGATTCTGCCTCGTGAGCCCATCTTTGTCGCCTCGCAGGTCGCCCATATTCTCAACGTGGATCTAAAGACAGTCCACAACTGGGTCGAGCGCGGTGACATTGACGCGTTTTCAACTCCAGGACGACATCTGCGATTTCGCCGCCGCACCTTGCTGCACTTTTTGCGACGATACGACATGCCGATTCCAGCTGAGATTTCACCTAAATGGCCAGTCTTGCTGCTCGTTTGTCAGCCCGCTCAAGAGCGCGCGAATCATGCCTTACTGGCACAACTCAAACGATCTTTTACCCTACTCACGGTTCAAGACTTCTCCGAAGCCCTAGTTCAACTCGGTGAACATTGTGCAGGCGCCTCGCTCATTGATGCCATCGTCCTATTTGAGCGACCGGAGCAAGCCTCGGATCATTCATGGATTGAAGCGGTTCGCGCGCACCCCGAGACAAAACAGAGCATGCTCTTTCTCGTGCGCGAAGCAAACAGCGGCATCGCCGTCAGTACGTGGCAACAACGCGGAGTTCATGTCGTCGTGGAGGGCAAGGACCCAAGCCAACTCCCGGTTCTCCTTGAGCGCACGCTGGGGCTTGAACTGTGAGATTCGTCAGACAATTCGCCACCGTTTTGCTCGCCACTTCGTTGATTTGGGGCGCCCAAATCACGCTGCAATCGTGCTCTATCAATGGGACCAAGCAATACAACGAGGATTGCTTACAATCTCGCGAATGTGTGCCTGGCTTAGTCTGTGCTCCCAACACCTCCAACGGCGACAACCGACTCAAGTGTACCTTCACCATCGACGGATCGCGGCCGGTCACTGACAGCCCCGCGGTGAGCGACACATCAAGCATCGCACCGTCGGACGCTGCAACGGACTAAATCTCGCCAATTTATCAGCGGACAATGGTAAGTCGTTGAGTGCCTAAATGACCCACCCGTCGTCTGCAAAAACTGTCTTCATTGGGACCGATCTCACCCTCAGCGAGCTGGTCTCTGTCTCTCGCGAACATGTCCGGGTCACGCTCGATTCAGAAGCGAAAGTCCGGGTTCTTGCCGCACGTGCGGCCATTGACGCCGTGGCCAACGGCGGCGACGACGCGCCACGGGTGTACGGCGTGAACACCGGCTTTGGTTTTCTGGCCGAGACCAGAATCTCGTCAGAACATGTGCGTGCTCTACAGCGCAATCTGGTGCGCTCACATGCTTGCGGCGTAGGCCCATCGCTGAAGACCGAAGTCGTCCGAGCAATGATGCTGCTTCGTGCACAGGTCCTCGCGCGAGGATTCTCTGGTGTCCGCGAGGTGCTTATTGAGCTTTTGTGCGAGATGCTCAATCGAGGCGTGCATCCAGTGATTCCAACGCAGGGGAGTGTGGGCGCCAGCGGCGATCTGGCACCCTTAGCGCACCTCGCTCTGGTGCTCATTGGTGAAGGTCGTGCTGAGTACAAGGGCGCAGAATACCCAGGAAAAGAAGCGCTCAACCTCGCCGGACTGACCCCCGTTGAGCTGCAGGCCAAAGAGGGACTCGCGCTGATTAATGGCACTCAGTTGATGCTCGCGATCGGCGCCCTGACCCTCACAGATGCCGAGCTGCTGGCCACACACGCTGACATCGCTGGAGCCATGTCGCTCGAAGCACAGAAGGGCTCATGGCATCCCTTTGAAGATCGAGTGGTTCGAGTCAGGCCGCACCCAGGAGCGCTGACGAGCGCGGCGAACTTGCGTCTACTTCTCGCGCACAGTGAGATCGCCGAGAGCCATATTGACTGCGGAAAAGTCCAGGACGCCTACTCTTTTCGTTGCATGCCTCAGGTGCACGGCGCTTCACGTGACGCGATGGGGTGGATTCGCGAGGTGCTCGCTCGCGAGCTGAACTCAGCGACGGACAATCCCTTGGTGTTTGTGAAAGAAGACGGCAGCGCAGAGGTCATCTCGGGCGGCAATTTTCACGGGCAGCCGTTAGCTATAGCTTTAGATCTATTGGCCATCGCGTCTGCAGAGCTCGCCAACATCTCTGAACGACGCGTTGAGCAGCTCGTAAATCCTGCTTTATCTTCAGGACTTCCACCATTTTTGGCTAAAAACACGGGGCTGGATTCGGGCTACATGATCGCGCAGGTGACCGCAGCGGCTTTGGTGAGTGAGAACAAGGTGCTGTGTCATCCGGCGAGTGTGGATTCGATTCCGTCGAGCGCTGGCAAAGAAGATCACGTGAGCATGGGATCCATCTCTGCGACCAAAGCGGCACGAGTCGTTGAACATCTGCGACAAGTGCTCGCGATTGAGATCATGGTGGCGGCGCAAGGGCTCGACTATCGACTACCGCTCACCGCTGGTAGCGGCGCACGCGCAGCGCATTTGAGCGTTCGCAGCAAGGTGGCGACTCTGGATGGTGATCGCGAGCTGCACTACGACATGGCAGCAGTGGCCGAGCTGGTGCGTACACGAGAGCTGCTCAACAAGGTCGAAGAGTCGGTGGGTAAGCTGGCATAAACTCGCTGCGTATTTTCAGTGATCGCGAAGATTTTTTAGCATGCAGGACCTGCCCGTCACCGTCACGTTGTTGTTGTCACTCGCGGCGTTTGCGGCAGGCGTGGTGGATGCGATTGCGGGAGGGGGAGGGCTCATTACTTTTCCGGCGTTGATCGCGGCGGGGGTTCCAGCGCACTTTGCGTTGGGGACCAACAAAGGTCAGAGTGTGTTTGGATCCGCGGCCTCACTGGCGAGCTTCTCGCTCGCGGGAAAGGTTAGTAGACGGCGAGCACTCGCAGCTTTTCCACTGGGATTTGTCGGTGCGTTGTTGGGCGCGCGCTTGGTGCTGTTTATCCCTCCAGCGGTGCTCAAGCCTCTGGTGTTGGTGCTGCTCGTGTTCGTGGCCGCGTTTTTGGCCTTTCGTCGGGGAGGGCAAGAGTCCACCGCGCGCATTGCACACAAGTGGCATCCCCTGGCCGCGGCGATTATTGGGATCACCGTAGGCTGCTATGACGGCTTCTTTGGTCCCGGCACCGGAACCTTTCTGATCATCGCCACCGTCGCGCTCTTAGGCGACACCCTCACAGAGGCATCGGGCAACGCGAAGGTTGTTAATTTTGCCTCAAATCTCGCGGCCGTTCTCATTTTTTCGCTCAACGCAAAGGTTCTCTGGCGCGTGGCACTTCCAATGGCAGCCGCGCAATTTGTGGGCAGCACATTGGGTGCGCGCTTCGCAGTAAAGGGCGGAGAGAGAGTGATCCGTACCACTGTTCTGTGTGTGGTCACTGCGCTGGTGGGCAAGCTCGGTTGGGAGTTAGTCCACGGAGCTCGGTAGGACTTTGTTGGACTAACTCCTACGGAGCGTTCATCG
>JANNCG010000209.1:0-3028 GCA_031386385.1 Myxococcales bacterium | reverse complement strand
GCGCCGTAGCCGACGACGTCGCCGAGGCACACCACGTGGGTGCACTTCTGGAGTTTAATGTCTTCCAGCACCACCTGGAGGGCGTCCAGATTGGCGTGAATGTCGGCTATGACGGCGTATCTCATCTGTTACTGCGTGATTTCGAACCCGCGGAATTCGCCGTTCGAGTCCGACCAAATCTCTGTTTCGTCCCGAATCAGCGGACCCAGCCCGCTATCCCGGATGGCCTGCTGAAAATCCTTCAGTTCCGCCACCGCACCTTCGGCCACCATTTCGACGCGACCATCGGCCAGATTGCGCACGAAACCATTGACCTCAAAACCAGCCACCAAGCGTCGGACCTGGTAGCGGAAGCCAACTCCCTGCACCCGGCCCGAATAGAACAACTGCAAGCGGCGGCGATTCATCCGGATTTCCCCGTGGCGCAAACAGCTTCCGCCACTTGAACCGACCGGGGGGCGACTTAGCCATATCCATGCCGGGTGAAGCAAGATTTTGTTCCCCCCGATCTAAGCCCTCAGGCGGTCGTGGTCGTCACCGAAACTCCGCGTTCGCGGGCCAGATTCTCCAGCTCCGGTTGGTCCAGCAGCAGCGTCTTCCCGGCTTCCACCGCCAGCACTCGCACGCCGGCGTTCGCGCATGTCTCCACGGTTCGCGGGCCGATGCAGGGTATGTCAAAGCGCATGTCATGGCCGGTTTTGGCCACTTTCACGGCGATCGCTCCGCCGTCCTTGCCCGCCAGCTTGCCGCCCCGTTCGAGGCAGGCGTCGGTGCCCTCAAATCCTTCCACAGCCAGCACGGTCCCATTCTTTACGACCACGCTTTGACCGATTTCCAGCCGGGATACTTCCTTGGCCATGCGCCCGCCAAACTGGATGTCGGTTCGTTGCCCGTCGTTGAGTTTGGGGCCGGCAAGGTAGCCTTCGGCAGGCAGCCACGGCTGAAGCCACTGCAGCGGTTCGATGAGTTTCACGCCGTCCTTTTGCAATTCATCGGCGATCGCCCCGAAGAGTGTGTGGGCGTTCTTTTCCTTGAGGCGAAAGAGCAACCCCATCGCCCGCAGGTCGGGCCGGAGGTCGAAAAGGTTTTGGGGCGCGATCTGGCCGAGCATCACACATTCCCGCACGCCCCGGCCGGTGAACGCGTCGATCATCTTGCCCAGTTGCCCGACGCGTAGCCACACGATCTCGTCCACCAGTGCAGCCAGATCAGGGTTGGTTTCCCCTTCGAAAGCGACCGCCACGATTCGCCGGCCCTCCCGGCGTGCCTCCCGGGCGAAGAGCGCCGGCAATGATTTGGAGCCGGCGATCAGGCCTAGGGGTGCGGAGGCTTCGGGCATGGCGGATGACGGGTGGAAACTGCGCGGCCCTCAGATTCGACTGAGAAGTGGGTTGTCGGCAACTCGCAACACGCCTCAGCTTGCACCTTGGCCGCTTTTGAGCAGTGTGACCGCGTGATCAAACCGTTACGTTCACTGATCGGCGGACTGCTCCTGTTGGTGGCACTTTCTTCGACCATCCCCGTCCGAGCGATCATCCTCTTTGGCTCGGGTGATCCATTGCACAACACCACGCCGCCTGATTGAAGAAGTAGCTAACGGTTTCGAGATCGCTTAGAGCTAATACCAAGCCGTCGCACCGAGCGTGAGCGTGTTTTGGTAGTCGATGTACTCAAGCGGATGCCCGGTTGGTGTCGACGAGTTCAACACGGTTCGGACCGGCGCACCAAAAAAGTCGTGTCGAAACTCAATGCGGAGTGAGAGGTTTTCGTGCGGGCGAAAATCAACCGTTCCGGTTATCGATGAGACGTAGTCTGCGACTGCACGCGGACTCTCACGTGACGGTAAGAACAGCTTCGGAAGTGCGGAGATATCGCTCGGACGATCAGCGCTAAGCTCAGCCAAAATGTCTCCACGCACGGCTAGATAGAGCCACGAAGCTGGCTGGACCCGTGCGTACAGGGCGCCGCCTGCCCACCAATTGATGCCAAAGTACCGAACGCCGCCGACCGCTCCTGAGGGGTTAACACGCAGGCCGCTCTTTGGCTCAAGCCCCCCGATCGCGTGGATCATCAACGACAACCAGCGTGAGGGATGCCAGGCGGCGTAGGCGTCGAACAGGTGTCGCCACGGTTGCGGTACAAGATGTTCTAAGTACTTCTCAACGCCAGTGAAGTACGTGACGCTCGCGGTAAAGTGTTCGGGGCGAGAGTAAGTCCACTGCACTGAGAGCGATTTCTCATCGTTGTTGTCGGCGACAACTGAGTTCCACCCATTGTAGCCACCAAGGCTCAGTGCCATAGTTGGCGACAGCGAATAGGTCGCGCGCACCCCAGTGTAGTAGAACGGGAGGACGTTAAACAGGTTGGAGCGAGACCAGTTCCACTGATCTTTGATGGCCATCCCTTCGGGACCAAGCGTCGAGAGAAAGAGCCCCGCCTCCACGCGCAACCCACGCCCCACCGGAACCCTGTACGCGATCCAAGCCTGCTGAAGCAATCGCCACGGCGCACTCGAGCCCGTTCCAAAGCCACCCTGATCGCGAGAAAACATAAGATCTGCAGTGTGACCCAGTTGAAGCGCGACTCGTCCCGACAAGCGCTGCCACTCCCACTGAGCATCCACCACGACGTTTGAGATCGTGATTGCGTTGTGTGTGTTGTCGAAGGCCCTGAAGAAAGTCCCACCCTGGAAGGGTTTGTTAAAATTGTAGAGCCAGAAAAACTCAGCATACCCACCGATGACTACGTTTGAGCGCGAACCCACACGCGATCCGCTGTCACGCTCAGTCGAGTTAGGACGTCCGTCGACAATGGCATCGAGCGACGACGCTCCTCCATTGGACGCGCTATTTGCGCTGTTTGGACCGTTGGACGTTGTCGTACTTGCGGCACTCGCGTCCACACCCCCGTCCGCGCCCGTTGCAGCGTACACTGGAATGTCATCAATCCCCTGTGCCTCCGAGCGATGCGCCCACAGCGCAACCACAACACTCGCCAAACCAATCACGCGACACTGCCTCATGGTGAT
>JANNCG010000626.1:0-2657 GCA_031386385.1 Myxococcales bacterium | reverse complement strand
CCAAGCTCCATAGTCCCTTTGCACCACGCCGCCACACTTGCCAACGAACCCTCACGCGGCCAGACCTCACCGACGCCATCTTCGGGGCATCGGGATCAAAGATCACCAACTCTCGCACGCCTGTCTGTTCGTACGCAAGCGGCGCAACCTCATAGTCTTTGTTCACATCAAGACTGACCATCTCCAGCGCAAAGAGCGGGGGTTTTTTCAGCTCCCACATCTTCCACGACGGGGGTGCGGCGGAGGGATCGGTCGCCGGTAGCACATAGACGTCCGGCGAGACACGTTTGCCGCTGTCACCCTCGGTGTAGTACCAAAACTGATCTGCGCACGAGAACAGCGGCTTCTGCGCTCTAAGCGTTTTGAACGTCTTGTCCGTCGCGAGTGATCCTTCGGTGACCTCGCGCAAAAAGCGCTTCACCAACGTGAGCAAAAAGATGGACATTAGTCGCTGCAAAACATTCTCGCCCATGTGGTCCGTGTCCGGATAAATGATCTCCACTCGATGGCTCTTGTTGGTCTTCGCGATCGTGGTCGTCATACTCAGCAATTCAGCACACTCTGCGCGCGTCTGCAATCGTCGGAGGCAGAGCGCGGGCGCAAGGCTCTGTTTAGGGGGTTTCGTAGATCTCTTGTGTGCGGCCGATGCAGGCGTCTTGCGGTTGCCCATCGGGACAATGGCGGGTCATGGTGCAAGTTCTATCGGCGTTGTAGCGAAGGCGACCGATGCGCCATGCGCCAAAGTCTGGACGCTCTCCCGGTCCGCTGATGAGATACGGGATCTCTTGATCCTCGGTCTCGTACCGCAGCTGACCGCCGCAAAATACGCGAACGGTGGCGCGAACGGGTGTTCGAAATTGTCTGATGGCCGGGAGGCACGCTCGGTCGTAGAGTGCGGCAATGTCAAACTCGGTACCGGGTTGCGCGCGGTGAATCGCGATGTGCTCGGGACCAGGGCGATTGCAGCCGTTTGAGAAGACCAGACGAGGGTCGTTGATGGGTCCGGCAGGGGGCCAATCAACGAGGTTGGGCGCGCAGTCCCTTCCCGAGCCCTCGATGCACGAGCAGCCCTCGCGGACGCATTGGTACTGGCCCGGATACACGCCGTTGTTTGCGGTCGCTTGCGTGACTTGGAGAGAGACGTGTTGTCCTCCTCCGGGTCCACTGCACTGAACGCAACCAGAGCTGTATACGTTCCAGCTTAGCTCGAGGTGTACATCGTCATCGTGGTACGTGTCGACGTGTGTGATGCACCTTGCACCAAGGCCCGCTCCAGGGAGACCAACATGAAAACTCGTGATCCAATGATCCGCGACGTCCATGAAAAACGATGCATCGCGTAGCTGCATGAAGAGTGGGTCAGTTCGAGACAAATACGGACGAACTGGCTCCAAAATCCATCCTCCGGCGAATGAAAGTTCACCGTTGCGAGGATTGCGAATCTCTTGGGGGCTTAGATTCGTGACTTGAAGCGCAGGTGTGCGGAAGTTGTTGGGGCAAACTACGCCAATCTCGGCACTCGAGCCGATCGCCAATCGACACCGTTCAACATGCGCTAGGTCGTTGCGGACTTCGACGTCCACCGTGTATAGACCTCGTTCGTCAAGTAGAAGCCTGGCGGGTATGGCGTCAATTGGGATTGGGACACTTGTGCTCATGAGCCCTCCTCCGACGGGACGTGTGTAAACGCTCCAACGTGTTGTGAGCGGACGACCACTTCGGCTCGACACTTGGACCGGGAGCAGCAGATTCTCTCCGAGCAAGCCGTTCGCACTAGCTTGGCAACGGAGCTCAATGTCTGGTCTGAAAATGATTTTGGTGCCGCAGTAGCCGGTATCGTTTGCCTCTTCGCTCGCTCGTCCCCGCCGGCGCTGCCAATAGCGTACAATCACGGTCGTAGCGTGATCACTCGATACTTTCGCAGAGGTACGGGTCTGTTCTGTGAGCTGTATTGAAAAGACGAGAGCAGCGGGCACCTCTTCAAGCGACCATCCATAAACAATGTCCGGTGAATCGGGCACCGGCGTGACGCGCACATCAACCAGTTCGCCGACTTGGGCGAAAATAGTCGCAGGACAAGCCGGGTTCACACGTTGTGGAAGCACACGCTCTTCGATGTACGGAGCGGTTCGTGCTCCGCAAGACAGCACGAACTGGAGCAGTGTGATGAGGAGGAGTTGGATCGTTCGGGTGGAGGTAGTTGTCATGGGGATTTAGCGACCTTCGTAGATGGTCGGGGGCAATCCGACGCAGTCCCGCTGAGACTGACCCGCGGCGCACTTTCTATAGGTTGTACATGTCCCGTCTTCGTTGTACCGAAACCGCCCAACTCGCCAGACCGTTAAATCTTCGGCCGGCAATAGGTCCTGAATTTCGACGTTTTCAGATTCGTATTGGAGTGCTCCTCTGCAATAAATTCTCACGAACACGATCGCTGGTTCACGGGCATCTGCAATCGCTTGGCGGTGAGGACCCTCATACGAAACGCCGACAGCAAACTCGGTGGTCACAACCGCTCGGTTGACTGCGAGAACCTCGGGGCCTGGGAGGGTGAAGACAGTGGAATATACGCGCGTTGGATCATTCTCTGGACCCTGCGGTGGCCACTCCGGGAAGGCTGGAGCACATCCCAGCATGTTGCTTCCTGGCGGACAGAC
>JANNCG010000585.1:0-4067 GCA_031386385.1 Myxococcales bacterium | reverse complement strand
TCGATCCTTGAGGCGCGTCTGCAGCAGCTACAGTTCGCCGGTAAATTGTCAGCACAAAATGAGAAAAAATTGGAGAGCCAGGCGAGGTGGCTTTCGCAGTTTGAGCCCTTCGATAGCGCGTGTCTTGGCCATCGTGCCCTGGCGCTTCACGCCCACTGGCGAGGACGGCCGCGTGCGGCGACTGAGGCGCTCGCAAGAGCGTTGGTGATGCAGGCCGGACGCAGCAATCCATTTCATCGCTGGATGTGTCTTGGTGCGGCAGCGGTGATTCGGCCGCTGTCGTTGAGCGAAGAGCGAGAGCTTCGATCTCTTACCCGTGAGCATCACTTCGTGAGCGGACGAGTAGCCCCAAGCACGCTAGAACACCCCGCGCGTATCGTGTAAAAGTTGTACGGGTGAAGCGTTGACTGAGCTGCGCTCAAATGTTGGGAGTGGAGAGCATGGGTCTGACTGTGGGAGTCTGCGTGGCGCCTGTGGTCGCGGCACCCGTGGTACCCGTGGTGCCCGTGGTGCTCGTGGTGTTTGTCGTTGGGCGAGTGCTGGGGTTCTGCTGTGTTGCCTGGCTGGCGGGAGTTGCCGTCGCAGCGCCGGTGGTGTTCGCTGGTCGAACACGGGTGTTCGTGTTGCGGTTGCCTCGGCGATCGGCGGTCACCGTCGGCGTGAGCGCAGCCATTGCTGGTGTGCCCGAGTCTTGTGCGAGGACGGCGACCGTTGGGACCCTGAGCTCTGGCTGAGAGAGCGCGTGAAGGGTGTGTTCGGCGGGTGCTGTGGTTGCCGAATGACGGACAAGGGACGTTGTGGGCGCTGTTGGAGGTGTGCGTGTCGCAAACTTTGCCAAGATGCCGACGGCTCCCAAAAGAGCGACGGCTGAGATCGCGGCGATGAGCCCTGTGGGCTTGGCTTTTGGCTGCGTAATGAGCTGAGAGGTTGAGATCAGCGAGCCGTTGGACTGCGAAGCCACCGTGCGCGTGTTCACCAGAGATGGGTCCGTGACCTTCGCGGGAGTGATGCTGTTCGATGGGGTCTGTGCGAACTCGGTTCGCCAGCGTTGCCGTACGCCACTTGACGCAAACGGGAGCAGCTCAGCGGCTAGCGATCGAACGGATGCAAATCGATTTAATGCGTCTTTTTGCAGCGCTTTGGCGAGCACCGCTTCGATCGCAGTGTACTCTCGAAGCTCTGGGGGAAACGGCGGTGTCGCCTCAATCGAGACGTGAAACATGATGCTCTGCGCGCTGTCGCCGCGAAACGGCGAGATCCCCGTAATCAAGCGATAGAGAATCACCGCGAGGGCCCACTGGTCGGACGCGGGCGAGACAAATTTTGCGCTCTTCCATTGTTCGGGCGCCATGTACTCGGGCGTCCCCATGATCTCGGTCGCACCGGTGAGTGACTGACCGCTGTGATTCTCAGCTACCTTGGCGATCCCAAAATCGAGGAGCTTGGGGTGAACGGTGTCCGCGGTCCCTTGCCAGAGTTGGATGTTCTCGGGTTTTAGGTCGCGATGAATGATCCCTTTGTCGTGTACCGCAGCGACGGCTGAAAATATCGGGAGCATGAGCTCAAGGGCTATCTCAAGCGACAATCTGTGCTCTCGCTCAAGTCGCGAGGCGAGGCTCTCTCCCTCCAAAAATTCCATCGCGATCCACGGAACTCCGTCGCGCGACCCAATATCGTCCACATCCACAATGTGCGGGTGACGCAAGCTCGCAGCTGCGCGGGCCTCTTGGATAAACCGCTCAGTCACCTGTGCGCTCTCGGCCCAGCGCGAGTGCAAGATCTTCAACGCGACGCGCTTGCCGAGGGGTTGCTTGATGGCCTCATAAACGGCACCAAATGCACCTTCGCCCAGCAGTCTGGTGACCTGATAGGGCCCAAAGTGGCTGCCGATCGAGAGTTCTACGTTGGAAGGGGTGCTGTCCATCAAGCGCGGATTGTGCCCTAATTTGCACAGCAGGGATAGCATGGGCAGCGAATTATTGGTCGATTAGCGACGCCCCCAACGTGACGGCTCACAGCGCCGTTGGCGAACTGTGCAACACCAAAGAATGACGCAAACCCCTGGTAGTGCTGAAACTTTGCGAACGGGTCCTTGAGTCTCGTCGGTGAATCACCGGGCTTGTGCTTTCGACGGAGTAGCCCAAGCGGTCGAACCTCCCGGTCGCTTCAAGCACCCTGGTTGGGGCCAAAACGATGCGATCAACGATCTCCGCTGGAGCGGGAATAGTATTCTATATAAACGATATGGCTAAAAAGTGCCATTGCAGGACAGCGATGCGGTGCCCGCTCCTACTCCCATTCCAGGAGAGCAAGACACCTGTGCACGCGTGGTAGGCTCACGTCGCGGCGCGGGACCCAGGGCAGACACGATGAAGAGGACCGCAGAGGTCACCGCAAAGGTTCCGCCGACGACGATCCCAATCCCCTCGGCAGGCTGCCAACTCAGGGCCGTATCACGAGCCGCAAGGCATTCCATACTCTGCGAATCGCAGTCGTGGCTATTCCAGTGAGCAGCTGGCGCAATTTGAAGAACTAAAAAGACGCCGGTCGCAATGCCACCAGCGACCCCGAAGCCCGCCGTAATCCAGGCCACCGTCCGTATCCCGCTCCCACTTGAGGCTGGAGGAGGCGGTGTCACAATCACGGTCCCGGCAGTGATCCTCGTCGGACCCTGCGGGTTCGTCGCAGTTGGCGCAGCCTGCACGGTTTGCACAGTTTGGACGAGCGCGACCTCTTCGTGCAGAATGGCGCCAGCTTGCAACTCAATCGAGCGTGACACCGTGGTAAATCCCCGCGATCGGACCTCAAAAGTGATCCGTCCAGGAGGCACTCGAAGCAGCTCGCCCGCGTGTCCTGCAGATCTCCCGTTGACGAAGATTTCAGCGCCTGGCGTCGCGCACACAACGTTGAGGACCGAGATGCCTTGGCCCGCGCGGGCTTGCTGAAGAATCGGCTCAAGCACCGAGCGACTCTGTCGAATCCATGGGTCTTCTTGATGCGACAAGGCTTCGACTAAGTGGGCCTCGGCCTCTGCGAACATATCCAGCGAGTGCTCTGCCAGGGCTTGGCGAGCGCGAGCGCGTGGCTCGTGCGTGCGGTTCCAGAGGTGCTCAAACAGTGTGCGGGCTTCTTCGTCGTGACGCTGTGCGCGAAGGGCCATCCCTCGGCGATGTTGCGCTTCAATTGCCGCACTGGGCGCGGTTTGCGCGAACACTGTCGCCGAGTTGGCGAGGCTGAGGACAACGATGAAGGCAGTCGTTGAATGGAGTTTCATGGTGTGGTCTGGGTTTGCGAATCGTTGCGAGAGTGGTTTTTGCGCCGGATTTCGTGTCTAGGATACCACCGACCGACATCGTCAATGGGCGTAACAATGCCCCCGACAATTTTCGCGCAGGTGAAAATAATTGGATAGGCTCGTGGCAAATCCCTGAGGGCGCGCTTCGTGCTGTGTCAAGCGGGCGACACGGCGCACGCGGATTTCGATTGTTCGTGTCGAGAGACCGGTGGTTGAGGTGAGCTGATGACGTCATCCGATTCTCAGACTGAGCCATTTTGAGGTTCAAATGTGTTCTCTGACCGACGGGTTGGCAGCTTGTCCAAGCCTGGATCCCTCTGCAGAACACGCACATCCAAAAGCACGGGGTAAATGCAATCGAATCCCAGTAAACCGCTGATAGAAGTGGGCAGCAAGATAACAATTTATACAAGATATCTTATCTGCTGGTTGCTCCGTCTCGGATGATCTCGACTACTGTGAAGCGCGTGTTCAATCTCTCGCGTCCAACATGGTCAGCACGTCCCTCGCATCCGACACGGCCGGCACGTCCCTCACATCTGACGCGGTCGGCACGTCCGACACGGTCGGCACGTCCCTCCCGTTGGCTACGTCTCCAGCGAGAGACACGTCTTGGGATGTGGAGGTGTCTGCACTGAATGGCGTAGCATCGGACATCGTGCTCCCATCTGGCGATCGTCGGTCTGACCCAACGACATCGGATTGAGGGGCGGCATCAACCCCAAGCGCATCAATTTTGACACCGTTGTCACCGTCCCCAGAGTCGGGATCG
>JANNCG010000568.1:0-1551 GCA_031386385.1 Myxococcales bacterium | reverse complement strand
CCGCTGCAACAATCGGAACAGGATATTCGCCCGAAAAACATGCCTCACAGTGACCTGAACCAGTGGCGACGTCATACCCCACGGCCTCGCGAAGTCGCTCAACAGGAAGATAGCTGAGGCTGTCGCTTGTGATGTAGCGCGAGATCTCTTCGACCGTGTGGCTCGCTGCAATGAGCTCGCGGCGGTTGGGCGTGTCGATCCCGTAGAAGCACGGCCAGCGTGTGGGAGGCGAGGAAATCCTCAAGTGAATCTCTTTCGCGCCTGCGTCGCGGAGCATCTTCACGATCTTTCGTGAGGTGGTCCCGCGCACAATGGAGTCGTCCACCACGATCACTCGCTTACCGGCAAGGACGTCCCGGACCGGTGAGAGCTTCAGGCGAACCCCGAAGTGGCGAATAGATTGCTGCGGTTCAATAAAGGTCCGCCCAACATAATGCGAACGAATTAACCCCATCTGAAAGGGAATCCCACTCTCTTCAGAGTACCCTATCGCCGCAGGGACTCCTGAGTCGGGGACTCCAATCACGACATCTCCCTCTACGGGAGCCGTCTTGGCAAGCAACCGGCCCATCGCGCGCCGCGCATCGTACACACTTCGTCCGCCCAACCGTGAATCGGGTCGCGCAAAGTACACGTACTCAAACACGCACATCCGGCGCTCGCTCTTCGGAAACGGCTGCGTAGAGTGCACGCCCGAACGATCGATCACGAGCATTTCTCCAGGCTCAATCTCACGCAAGAACTCCGCACCGATGAGCTCAAACGCCGTTGGCTCGCTCGCCAAAACGTGCGCTCGGTTGAACATTCCAAGGCACAGGGGACGCATCCCGTGTGGATCGCGCACGGCGATCATGGTCTCACCACACAAAAACAACACACTGTACGCGCCAGTGACCTGCTTGAGCGCATGAACGATCCGCTCCACCGGATCCGTCTGTGGCGCGTGGGCAACGAGATGTAGCAAGAGCTCTGTATCCGTTGTTGTCTGAAAAATCGCGCCGCGCTCTTCAAGTTTTGAGCGCAGTTCGTCGGTGTTAGTGATGTTTCCGTTGTGGGCGACTGCGATGTTTTTGCCCTTCACTTCGACAGCGAACGGCTGTGCATTTTTCAACTGCGATGCGCCCGCAGTACTGTAGCGAACGTGCCCTATGGCGATGTCTCCCACCAGCGTGCTCAGGTTGTCTTGATTAAAGACGTCCTGCACTAACCCCATGCCGCGATGGACGTGAAAAGTATCGCGCTCGACCGCCACGATCCCCGCAGACTCCTGGCCTCGATGCTGCAGAGCGTGCAGTCCAAGGTATGTCAGGTTGGACGCCTCGGTGTGGGCGTACACCGCGAAAACTCCGCACTCGTCGTGAAAGTGGTCGTCGTCACTGGCGTGGTCGTGGCGCGAAAATTCTTCGGCGTCGTAGTGTCTAACGGTCATTGCACGAAGCGGTTAGCACGCCCCGAGCGGTCACGTCAGCATTTCGGCGACGGATTTGCGCAACCGCGCCGATCGTTCGAGAGCACTCTGTCATGTTCAAAGTGCGCCGCTTAGCGGTATAC
>JANNCG010000526.1:0-1861 GCA_031386385.1 Myxococcales bacterium | reverse complement strand
GGAACTAAAATCTTCGCCATCGATCCACCGTTGGTACCCGCGCGGCCTCGCGGCGATGGCTGGATTTGTGCTGTTCTTATCCGCACCGCCGTTCATGCTGTGGCCGCTGAACTTTCTCGCCTCCCTTCTGCTTGCGCTCAGCGTGTACGACGCGACGCCTCGGGCCGCTTTTTTTCGTGGGCTGCTAGCAGGGATCTTCTATTGGTTGTTTGCCGCGACGTGGCTCGTAGCGACGGTGACCCGATTTACCGGCCTGCCTGTCGTCGCAGGCGTTGCGTTGTTTTTGGGATACTGTGTGGCGCAGTCCCTCATGCTCGCTGTCCAGTGCATGGTCGCCGCCCGAGCGAGCACCGTCTTGGGAAAAACTCTCGCCGTTGTGTGCGCAACGTTGATGGCTGAGAGCTTCGTCTCGGCGATTTTTGCGTGGCAATTTGCAGCTCCGCTTGTGGACGCTCCTTGGCTGGCGCAGTCCGCTGAGTTGATCACTGTCAGTGGCGTCTCTGCGTTGGTCCACGGGTTCAGTACAAGCGGGCTTCACTTCTACCGCAGCCGCAATGCAGAGCCATCCGCGCGTCGGTCCGCACGAAACACCTTCGCTTCGGTGGCGGTCTTCGCTCTCGCGATGATCGCATTTGGCGCAGTCCGGACGAGCCAGTGGTCGGAGCGCACACGGGTGGCCGCGAGCACACGAGTGGCTTTGGTGCAGCCTTCGATTCCGCCGCTTGTGCGCTGGGATCCGCAAGCTGCGTCGGACATTGTTGTTCAGCTTCACCAGCTTGAACGTCGTGCCGTGCTGCAACATCCTGACCTGATTGTGTTGCACGAGGGGGCTTATCCGTACGTCTTGGGCCACCGCGCTGGGCTTGATGGAATCGAAGGTCCGCCTGTGTTTCCACAGGTCGAATCGCCACCCATTGTGTTTGGATTAATGAGCGCCGGCGAAGGTGAGACCCGCTACAACGCGGCGTTTCTTCGCAACGGAGATGGGACGCTATCAACCCCCGTGGCGAAGCGCGCGCTGGTGCCCTTCGGTGAGAGCGTACCGCTCGCAGAGTCGATGCCGTGGCTTGTGCGAATTTTTTGGCGCTCCGGCGGGATCTCTCCCGGGACCGGCAGCCCCATCCTCACAACGCGCAGCGGCATGCGCTTGGGCATCCTGATTTGTCTCGAAGACACTCTGGCGCTCTCTGGCGCGCAGACCGAGGGCTCTGAGCTTCTCGTTAACCTCACCAACGACGCGTGGTTTGGACACCAAACGGCCCTCGAAGAACATCTGCTCATGGCGCGCTGGCGCTCTATTGAGCTTCGCCGCGAGACGGTTCGCTCGGTCAACTCAGGGATTACAGCGCGCATTGATGTCCTGGGCCGAGTGGTGGATCGCGCGATCCCCAACACGAGCACCGTCTTGATGGTCAACGCGCACCGCTTTTCGAGCCCAACCTTTGCACCAAAAGTGGCGCGGCATGGGGGCAAACTTGCGGCCATTCTACTCGTGGGAGCGATTTTTTCAAACTGGATCCGCCAGCGTTTTATGAGTAAAAAATGAGCTCGAGCAAGTCGAGATTTCGCATCGGTACCGTTGAAGAGATGACCGGGCTGACTCGGGACGCGATCCATGTCTATGTTCGGGACAAGCTCGTAAGCCCACCAGAGCGCGCGAGCAAAACTGGGGCTTGGTACACGCTTGAGCAAGTGCGGACCCTGCGAGTGATTCGCACGCTGCGCGACGCGTCGATTCCGCTGCCGGTGATTGACCGATTGTTGCGGCAGCACAAGGGCATCGTGAAGCTATCAGCTGCACGGCTGGGGTTGCTTGGCGCCGCGCTTGGCGCCGCCGGGGTACACGAGATTCGTCGATCGG
>JANNCG010000405.1:0-10175 GCA_031386385.1 Myxococcales bacterium | reverse complement strand
GGGTCACCGTTCGCACGGCGAGCGCAATCGAAGCTGACTGGCTGCTTGAGATGTACACCGATCACTGCGTGGACTCGGTTGAGACGCGATTTGACTCCGTGCGTGAGCGCGTTGATGCGCGCAGAACTCTCACCTATGGCTCGCTGATTCTCGAAGAAACAATCCTTCGCGACGCGGATCCAACGCTCATCGCCGCAGCGCTTGCAAAAGCCGCCGTAGACAAGGGAATCGAGCACTTCGTCGACGCCGACGCGTTGCACCGACTGATGGCGCGCGCACGCTTTGTGCGTGAGCAATTCGGCGACACCTCAGTCCCTGCTCTGACCACAGCATCGATGGCCGAGACGCTGAGCCATATTTGCGTGGGGATGAAGACATTTGCGGAGCTAAAGAAAGCTCAACTGCTGCAATTATGGCTAGATTCGCTCACATCCACCGAGCGTCGCACACTTGAAGAGTGCGCGCCCGATCGGGTCGAGCTTCCTGGCGGACGAAAGGTCACTGTAGAGTACCCCCAAGACGCACCGCCCTACATTGAGTCGCGGCTGCAGGATTTTTTCGGAATGGCCGATGGTCCTCGCGTCGCACGAGGGCGCGTTGCGCTCGTGATTCAGCTTCTGGCTCCCAACTATCGCGCAGTGCAAGTGACGACGGATCTGGCTGGATTTTGGGCCAAGCACTACCCAGCGATCGCTAAAGAACTGCGGCGCAAATATCCACGACACCCTTTTCCGGACGACCCGTTAAACGCCACACCGCCAGCACCCAAGCCACCCAGAGAGCCCAAGCGTTAGCGTCAGAGCTCAGTCTACGGCTCGGTGAGCGTCTCAACCACTTGAGCTATGCGCTCAACACCAGAGTCATCTTCAACACTAAACGCGCCGCGCATAAAGCCACGCCCATCAATGACGACGAAGTGATTAGAGTGCGCCAAGCTGATCGGATCAAACGTCGCTCCTGGGGGGATGGGAGACATCCCAGATGAGACGCGAAATCCGCTGTCAATCGCACGCAAAACGCTATCGTACGGGCCGGTCACAAAATGCCAGCGGTGAAAGTCTGCATGGTAGCGAGCGCCATACACACGCAACCGCTCTGGGGTGTCCCACTCGGGATCAACAGACATGCTCACAAATCGCACGCGATCGCCGCGCAACCGCAGGCGCGATTCAAGAGCGGCCATCTTTGTCGTCAACCGAGGACAAGAAGTGGGGCACCGAGTGAAGATAAAATTGGCAACGTACACGGTGCCTTGAAGCTGCTGTGTTCCGTACGAATGTCCCTCTTGATCAGTGAGTGACCAAGAGGGAATCGCCCACAACATCGCCGGCGGAGGCACTCGCGATTTGTTGCACCCCGCCAACGAGCACAGAGTCAACGCCACTAGCACAGCGGACGCTCCTCGCTGCGTCAACGTCCTTATGGTTTCGCTCATGATCTCACTCAGCGGTTCACTTAGCGACGAAGTGCGTCGATCGCTAAGACTGCAAATAGCGCAGTCAAATACACCAGCGACCCAATAAAAACATGTCGTGCCCAGCGGATGTCCTGCGCGGGGCGCGCAAAGGCAACCCCAACGCGACCAAGCATAAACACGCCCAGCGCCATGGCTGACAGGTCAAAGATGCGACCCGTGACGCCCAATGGCTGCAGAGAAAGAGTGGCTATGACTAACAAGACGGTCCAAATCAACGCGTGCAGTTTGGTCGCGCGATCGGTTGTGACCAGCGGAAGAATCTTGTGTCCCGCGCGCTCATAGTCGTCACGACGAAACACCCCAATCGCAATAAAGTGTGGAATCTGCCAGCAGAACAACACTCCCGCGAGAACTAAACCCGCCAGCTCAATCCGCCCGCGTACCGCAGTCCAACCCATCAACGGCGGAATCGCCCCCGGCACCGCCCCCACCCACAGCGCCAGCGCCGAGGTTCGCTTCATGGGCGTGTACACCAACACGTACGACAAAAGCCCCAACACACCAAGCCCAGCCGTCAGCGGATTAGCAACCCAAGCCAACAGCGGAATCGAGATAATGGATAGAATAAATCCAGTCCAAAGTGCAATGGACGGGTCCATCCGTCGCGCTGGGAGGGGACGTGTCCGAGTGCGCTCCATGTGCTGATCGTGGTCACGCTCAAGATAACAATTAAAGGCATTGGCGCCGCCCACTACGAGCGTAGTCCCAACGATCGTGAGCAACGCACGCCACCAAGACATGCCACCAAGAGTTAGGTCTTTGGGGGCCAAAAACATTCCGCCCCCAGCCGTCACAATGACCAGACCTGAGAGACGAGGCTTTGTCAGAGACAAAACGTCGCGCCAAAAACTAGATGGAGACTCGGTCATTGCAGGCTGTGTGACAGAAGCGTTCATGGTGGGAGAGGACTGTAAAGGATCTGTGAAAACGCTGTACAAAGCGCCACCAGGGTGTGTAGAGGTTTCATGCTACGAGGTCAAGCGATGCGGCTTAGAAACGTGAACTACCTGCTCTTTGTGTGTTTGGCGATGGGCTGCAAAAAACCACAGCCTGCGACGATTCGCACGGCTTCCCCGACCGTCGCTGCCGATGTGGCGGTGGTTGCTGAAGCGCAAGATGTCGAGGCGATTGCACACTCTATCGACACGGACGCCAGCGTCGCGTTGGTCCCAGCGATCCCGGGGTCCAATGGCTGCCAGCTGATCGCGCCGCCCACCATCGTGGGGCAGACGGCAAACGTCACATCCCTGACATTTCAGCGGTTCAATTTGCGCGTGAACAGAGCGCTCCCAGAGCTGATTCTCTCGTGGACGGTCCCGCCGTTGTACGCACATGGAGGAGACGATCTGGCTGCGTTTAAGATTGAGTATGGGTTTCTGCCACACGAATCTGAGCGGTTTACGTTTACAGTCCCGACCCTTCTTGACGCAGAAGAGCGCAGCAACGCACGCGGACTGACGCGCTCGCCTGTAAACATTATGAGGGTCTTCGCTCGCTCGATTCAGCGAGGCAACACCACGAGCTTTACCCTCGCGACGGACCAACTCGCGCGCGATGATGACGGCAACGAGCTGGTCGAAGCAGGGGACATGAGCGTTATGAGCGCCACGATCGGAGACTCCTCATCGGATCAGACCCTCGCAAAGACCATCGTTGTTGGCGCGCCCATCTTTGCGCGCACCGTGTTCGCGGCCGCACACCCCTTTGTCCTCGGACTTCGTGGTGCGACGACTGACAATATGGTCGGCAACTCCGTCTCATTTTTTGTAACACGGGCAGCGACTCCTCCGACAAACCACGCATCGGACTTCTGGCCCCTGACCATTGACCCTGCCGCGATCCGCCGCGCGCGCAATCCGGTACAGGCCCTTCGCGATCAGCTACCCGATGCGTTTGAGACCACAGAGGTCCCCGGACGAGGCTTTGTCGTTGTGTTTCGTCACGATCGCAAATTGTGGCTTGGGTGGCTCTCGACGGCTCTCGCTCCAATGGGAGATTTGCTAGAGATTCCTGTGCTCGCTCAAGCGCCAGGTAGGCCACGGGTGACCACCGACGGCAGCCACGTTGTGGTGGTCTTTGCGGACCGTGCGGCGACTCCCGACGGAGGACCTCCGGCGCACTATCGTCTCCGTGGAGCGTCCCTTGAGTTTGCCTCCCGTGAACCAATCACTGCGAGAGAGCTAGCCGTTCCAACGGCTGGTGACATGGACGATTTTGCTCCGTTCGCGACCACCATGGAGGATCACTCGTGGGTGATATCTTGGACGCGCGGTCACGCAGATGATGCGTTTAGTGCACGAGGGATGGTGCTCTTGCAGTCCTTCGATGCAGCGTTCAACGTGCGAGGCGCAACGGTTGTCGTCAGTGATTCAGACGGCGGCTCTGACGCCAGGATCCTCACCGCACCACGCGGTGTCGTCGTTGTTGCGTTTGCATCGGGCACTGGAAATCCACGAAAAGTAAGCGTGAGCGCATCTCAGTGCGCGCTCCCACAGATCACGCCTGCTGCCAACGCTGACGCAGGGACTAACCCTCCTGACGCCTAGTCGACCCAACGCGAGGGCGCGGATGCTCCAAGGCAAAACGCGGCTGAGCCTTTGGGGTGCTCTGTTGACCGTGACTTGCATACTGCAATGCAAGCCGACTGCGAGAACGCAAGTTCAGTCTATCGCTCACACACGCGCGCCCACGGTGCTCTGGCTTGCCGGCGACACACACTTTGGAGATTCACATTCGCCACTATTTTCTCAGCATCCTGAGTCACTCAATGGCGCGATTGGGATCGTGAATCTTGAAGGCCCTGTGCGTGCAGCGGCGACGGATGTCTCTGAGCAACACCTGCGGACCAGCGCGCACGCATTGCAAACGCTCATCGCAGCTGGTGTGCAGGTGGTGAGCATCGCCAACAACCACCGCTTGGACGATGGGGTTGAGGGCTACACAGAGACACAACGATTGATCCGCAGCGCAGGGCTACGTGTCGCAGGCGTTGATCCAGCACCCACTGTTTTGCACACACCCAACGGAACGGTAGGAATTTTAGCGCTGGATCTCAGCTCTCAGGATCCAATTGATCCAAACACGATCACAGCGCAGGTTGCACGAAGCAAACGCGAATGCGATTGGACCGTGGTGGCTTTTCACACCTCGGGCGCTGCGTTGTATCGGCCGTCGGAGCGGCTTCGGCTCGCCGCCGAGAGCGCACTCACCGCGGGTGCATCGATCGTGGTCGCGCACGGAACGCACACTGTGGCACCCGTCGAGCGTCGCAACAACGCCGTGATCGCCTGGGGCCTCGGAAACCTCCTCTTCAACTGCGATTGCTCGCTTGAGACCGAAGGGATTGTCCTTCGAGTAGAGCTTCGAGCAGGACAACCCATTGGGGCAGCCGTCATTCCAATTCAAGCGGGAATTCACGGACAAAGCGCGCAGGTCGCGGGCCCCGAAGGAGCCAACTTCGCGCTCTTTGCTGCCATGGGAGGTGCGCCACTTGTGGTCGATGGGGGATTGGGATCTTTTTGAGCACGCGCCCGCGACAAAGGTGCGCTATCTTTCTGGCGACCGTACTTAACGGTGTTTATTTCTCTCACTCGCATTCGCGACGCTAAACGCGAAGAAGGATCATACGCAATGTACGGTGGTGGTGGCTTTCCTCCTGGTGGCGGTGGTTATCCTCCTGGCCCTCCTGGGTATCCCCCTGGTGGCGGTGGTTATCCTCCTGGTGGTGGTGGTTATCCTCCTGCGGGACAACCCATGCAGCCGCAGGGCGGTTTTGGAGCGCCTCCAATGTATGCTCCCGGAGGGGCGCCTCAAGGCTTTGGGCAACCGCAGTTCGGGCAGCCGCAAAACGCTTATGGCATGGTCCCTCATGCGCCCTATGGGATGGACCCAATGACCGGTCTACCGTTCTCAGACAAAGAAAAAATCACTGCAGGACTGCTGCAACTTTTCTTAGGCGTATTTGGAGCGGGCAGATTTTATACCGGCCACACCGGGATGGCTATCGCACAGATGCTTGTCAGCATTTTCACCTGCGGAATTGGCTCGCTTTGGCCATTCATCGACGGGATCATGATGCTCTCAGGCCAAGTCCGTGACGATCAGGGACGCCCACTGCGATAGCCCGCTCATCCTTTCATCCCCATTACCGGTGACCATTTCAATGACAGCAACCTTTCAGCGACTCACTAGCCCCGCAGGCGCTCTCGCTCTGTTGTGCGCTTTTTCAACCTCTTGTCGTGGAGGGGCGCAAACCAACACGGGCACCACAACCAACACGGGCTCAAGTGGCTCTGTGACCACAGGGACGGATCAAACGGTCGCAAACCAAAGCGCGCAGTTTGATGTGTCCGAAGTCCCCGCGCCAGCTGAGCTGCTTGGGCTTGTGCGCGCGACCAGCCTGCGCACCATTACCAACCGCCTGGTGCGATTGGGCTTGGTGCCCGAAGCGCAAGCCACGGATATCAGCCGAGGGTTGCTCAACGAGGCGATTGGCGATGAGACGATCGCGGGGCTGTTTGATCCCAATAGTCCTGTGGACGGGGCGTTGGTGTGGGTGGACCAAAAGGCCGAACTGGTCGTGGGGTTTGGGGTTCCGGCGATGAGTGAGAGCGCTCGACGTTTGGGCAACGCGTATCGGCTCAATGGTGTTGGCAATGGTGTGATGGAGTTAGTTCGTGCGAACGCACAATCCTCGTCTTGGGAGGAAGGCGGTCGCGAGCTGCATTGTTTTCTCTCGCCGACCCCACAAACGACTCAAGCACGCATGACGTGCACGCAAGGTTCACGCGGAGCGTTGGAGAGCGTGTCTGCCTTTATGGCTCGCACCCTGCCACGACGCGAGACTCGGCAAGACGCCATCGTGGCGACGTTGTTTCCTGCGGTTGCGCGCACTGCATTTGGCACCCAAGTTTTGCAGGGGTTTGATGAGGCCGAGGCAAGTCTTGCGCGTCCATCAGCAAGCAACAACTCGGCGCCTCTGTTCAACCACCCCGATGTCCGCTCGTCAGGTGACCGACTCGCTCGCGAAATCGTTGCAAATCTCCGCGCCATTTGGAATGAGTCCCAGGGACTCGATCTCACCGCGTCCGTCGACGACAACGGCGCGCATCTCGTCGGTAGTGGCGATCTGCATACTCCAACTGGCACACTCGTCCGTGCCCTCACTGAAGCGTCACGTACCGCACCGCCCTTTCCGGACAGCCATCTGCAACGCATTCCGACCGAAGGCGGCTTCATGGGAGGCTACTCATTAAACCTCTCAACGTTTGCCCCGTTTGCGCGAATCCTCGACGATTTGCTCTCTTCGATCGCAAGGCATACGGGCCGCATTCCGGCCGCGCAGGTGCAACAACTGCAAACACTTGTTTCGTCTATTACTGCGAGCAGCAACGCATCGGCGATTCAGGGCATGCTTCCAGACGCGCAAAATCAACCCATCTGGGTAAGTGTCGCCCGCTGTGCAGATGCCAATGGACCCGCCACCATGATTCAGTCCATCCGCGCAGCGCTTGGGTTGATCCATCAGCCAGCGATCGCGCGCGTGATCCGTGACTTTCAGCAAGACGATAGCTTGCGAGCTGTTGTTCGTTTAATCCCTGATTTTGCACTGATTCGCGAATTGCCCGCCACGGGACTGCCCGCTGGATCGCTTCTTTTGCAGATCCCCGAGACACGCCCACTCACGGTCACCGCGCCACCACCACCGCCAACAACCGTCCAGCGCGGACGAGCTGCCACACGAACGGCAACACCCGCTCCAACCTTTCGTCAGTGGCTCTTTATCCCCGAGGGATCGACCTACACAACCATTGGCGCTCGTGATGCTCGCGCGGCATGGACAACCATCGCCGCACGCACAGGCCCGGTGATTGACACCGCGGCACTTGGTCTTCGCCAGGGTGCCATCACGCTGTCTTTTACCGTCGCTTCACTTGATCTGCTCTTCGCCGCTGGAGCGTCAGGCACGCCCTATTCACAGAGCCGAAACATCGGCCGGATGCCCGACCAGGGGCGCACCCCCATCGTACTTCGATTTTCAACCAGCGAGGTTGACGGCAACACACGCTTCCAATTCTCACTCGATGTCCAAGCCATCACCCTCCGTGGCTTTCCGATTATGTGACGGCCTGTGACCACCGCTGCGACGCAACTTTTAGCGCTGCTCGGCAGCCCCGTGAGCCACTCGCGCTCACCCGCGATGATGACCCACGCGCTGTCACTGCTCGGCAAGTCTGAGCAGTATGCCTATCTGGCGTTTGACATCAACCCTTCAGACCTCGGGGCCACGCTGGGCGCGTTAAGACGGCTCAACTGCGCGGGAGCAAACGTAACAATCCCGCACAAACGGGCGGTCCTTGAGCACTGCTCGCTCATCGACGATGACGTGCGACGTATCGGCGCAGCAAACGTCTTGGTCGCGACAGCGTCTGGATTTTCAGCTCACAACACAGATGCGCCGGCTGCCGCGAGGGCGCTCACTGACCATGGTGTTCAGATTGAGGGGCGCCACGCAGTGATCATTGGCAGCGGTGGTTCGGCACGCGCGGTCGCGGTCGGTCTCGCCCGTGAAGGGCTCCGCTCGCTGACCGTGTTAGCGCGCAATGAGCACCAAGCACATGAGGTCTTGAGAGGGACAGACACGCTTGGACTGTCCTCAACCAATGCCGCTCCATTGAACCCCAAAGCCGCTGAAGAGGCTCTTTCGTCTGCAGACATCATCGTTCAATGCACCCCTCTCGGAATGTCTGCTGACCGACACCGGGACGGCCTCAACGCTCACTCTCAGAGCTACGGGCAGCTGATACGCTGGTTGGATTTTGCAAAAACGACCGCAGTGGCCATGGACCTTGTGTACGCTCCGGTGCGGACGCCCTGGCTTCGCCAAGCACAATCGCTTGGATTATTAACGGTAGATGGTCTTTTTATGCTCGCTCATCAAGGCGCACTCGCACTTACACGCTGGTGTGGCAATTCGCCTTCCGTTGGGATTCTGCGCCAGTTTCTCGACGCGGACGAAACGGCAGGATAGATTCACCGTTACTTTCCTTGGAGGCTGACCCAATCGCAAATGCTCTCGCTGTTGTAGAAGAACCGTCTGCTAAACGCGCACGTGAACCCGCAGTTCGCAACACACGCGTTGCACCACGGCCCTATATGCCAGGCGCGATCGGTCGGTATCTTGTCTCGAAGCAAATCGGCGAAGGCGCGATGGGTCGAGTGTACTTGGCGTCAGATCCTGAGCTTGGACGTCAGGTCGCGATCAAAGTGCTGCGACTCGACACAGCAGGCAACGCACGAGACGCGTACATCGCGCGCTTTCGCAACGAGGCACGAGCAGCAGCAAGGTTGCAGCATCCCAATGTCGTGACGGTTCACGACGCTGGGGTGGATGCCACACTCGGCCCGTACCTCGTGTACGAGTTTGTCGCCGGGCAAACCCTGCGAGGACGAATCTCTGATGGCAAGCTTGAGCCCAAAGCCACCATCGCCCTCGCTCGTGGAATCGCAGCAGCCCTCGACGCCATGCACGCCACGGGGATTATCCATCGCGACATCAAACCGGACAACATCTTGATCTCGCCCGATGGCGCGGTAAAAGTCACGGATTTCGGCATCGCCCGACTACCCGACGCCCACCTTACGCGTGAGGGTCAGTTTCTTGGGACTCCCGCATACGCGGCTCCCGAAGCCATCACGCGTGGAGTGTACACCGCGAAGGGTGATCAGTTCTCTCTCGCCGCGGTGCTCTACGAATGCATGTGTGGGATTCGGCCTTTTCCGGGTGACGACGCGGTGGCTGTCTCTTACTCCGTCGCCAACGACAAGCAGCCCCCACCCTCGAAGTGGGTCAAAGATCTTCCTCCGTTGGTGGACCAATGTTTTGAGCGCGCGTTGTCAAAAAAGGCAAACGAACGCTATCATTCTGCCGGCGAATTCGCGGCTACATTGAGCGCCGCGTTTCGCGGAAGCGCGCAGGTCAGTGCCCTCGCAAGTGCGCCTCTCGCCCGCAGAGCACAACACGCCGGAGCGAGCGCGATCAACCCAGCACCTGCGCACCCAGCAGCGGCCCCAACATCGGTGACGCCTCAGTGGAAAGCGTTCGCCATCGTCGGCTCCGTTGTCGCCCTCGCGTTTGTGATCGCGATGGTCCGTTGGGCAAACTCAAAGACACCCACGCCCACGACCGCGACGTCCGCCACAAGCAACGCCGGGACGGCCAGCTCAGCGACAACCACCACGACTCGAGTTAATCCAGCTGCGAATTCACAGAGAATTCGCTCTCGCACGCCAATCTCAGCACCCCGCGCCCCACGATAGATGAAGAGCGAAGATAGTCCTTGGGCGGTCTACGGGGCGGTCTCTGCCGGTCTTCGGACAGTCCTTCCACCCTTTATTGATGGCCCATTTGTCCGCGCTGTTCGTGGTGCCATGATCGATCGTATCGCGCGTGATGCCGGTGTTACTTTTACGGCTGAAGCGCGACGGCTCTTGGTTGAGATGGACGATCCGATGGGACCTAAAGGCGTTGTCGAGCGCGGTGCTCGATGGGTCATCGGCCGAGTCGTCCCTGGCGTGGGACTCATGGACGCCAGCGCTCACTGGCTCACCACCTTCGGAGTAGGGTCACTTTTGCGCAGGTATCTCTCAGGCCGTTCGCACAGTGGACCGACCGGCTCGGTCATTGATGGCTTTGAAG
>JANNCG010000366.1:0-1849 GCA_031386385.1 Myxococcales bacterium | reverse complement strand
GGACACACAAACTAAGCAGCAAACAACTGAGAGCAACTCGCGACATTCTTCGTGTGAATTAGAGTGCACGGATTGAGCGTGGGATGCAACCTATGGCAAACTTCAACGCAAATAGGTAAACGACAAACTCGATGAAACCTTCTTTTAGTTCAGTTGCTGCCGTGATGGTCTCGGTCGCACTCGCTCACACGGATGCGTTTGCGGCGATTCGCATCGTGCGCGGCCAATTCGCAGAGCGTGTTGAGCGAGGCCAGCCCATTGGGGACGGCGCCACCGCACGGGCCAGCGGGATGGTCACCTACTTTTTGGTCGTCAATAACCCAGGCGAACAAGCAGACATCACGATTGAGTGGATCGTGAATGGCAGCTCTGTGGGTCGGCAGGTTCTCTCGATCGGACGTGCACCGCGTTGGCGGACATGGGCAAGCCACCGAGTGGGGCGCACCAGTCGTGTCGAGATCAAGGTGACGGACGCCGCGGGCACCGTGATTCACCAAGATCAACTCGGATCGGCGACCGCAGGCAACCCCGGGGGGACGACGGCCCCTCCTACCACCACTGAACCCATTCGTGCGGTCCCCTCTTCGAGCACGGCGCACTGAGTTCAATGCGTACAAAACCCTGGTTAATTACAGACGTACGGATTGTTTCGGTGGACATCGCGATGCGCGAGGCGTTTGGGATCGCCACCGGAAGCAAGACCGCTGCGCACAACTGTTTTGTGTGTATCACGCTGAGCGACGGCACCACCGGCTGGGGCGAGGCCGCACCGTTTGAGGCTGTCAATGGAGAGCAGCGTGAACATGTTGTGCGCTCTCTTGAGGCGACGGTCTCATCCCTTCTGGGGTACGATTTGACCGCGTGGCGTGCGTTTGGCCCCTGGCTCTCTGAGCGAATCATCCACTGCTCAAGCGCCCGGTGTGCCCTTGAGACAGCGGCGCTGGATGCCCTCACACGCTCAATGAAGATCTCGTTAGCGGTGTTGTTTGGCGGTGCCGAGACGGAGCTGCAGTGTGACCTCACGGTGACCACCGGGAGTGCACAAAGCGCACGCACGAGCGCCATTGCCATTGCACGCGAGGGGTACAAAATACTCAAGCTCAAGGTCGGTGGGGTTGCGCTTGAGGACGATATTGCTAGGCTGAATGCAGTGATTGATGGTGCCTCGGCGTGCGGTCTAGTCCTCGACGGCAACGGAGCGCTCACAGCGGATGAAGCGGTGAAGCTCGCGATGGTGTGCCGTGAGCGATCCGCCACGATCGTTTTATTTGAGCAGCCCTGTGACCGAAACAACATGGACGCCGCGGCGGAGGTGTTTCAACGGACCAAGATCAACGTGTGTGCGGACGAGTCAGTGGCAACCGCGAAGGACGTGATCGCACTTGCACGCCACGGGGCTGCACAGGCGATTAACTTAAAGATTATGAAGTCCGGGATTCTTGAAGCGTACAATATGGCAGTTGTCGCGCGGACCCTCGGGCTGCAGTTGATGATCGGTGGGATGGTTGAGAGCACGATGGCGATGAGCGCCTCGGCCCATATCGCTGCAGGATTTGGTGGATTTTCAGTGGTCGATCTCGACACGCCCTTGTGGCTTTTAGACGAGCCTATCGCCGGTGGAATGCGCCGTACTGGCCCACGTTTGTCGATCGATCATGTGACAATGGGCCATGGAGCATCGCTGCTTGAGAGAGCTCGGTAAGAGGGATTGTGAGAGCCAAGAGCGTCGGTTTTTATTCGGCCACCGCGAGCTCAACTGGGCGCGCGCACCGTGAGATTGGTCGCAACAACCAGGACGCCAGTTTTGGCGCTGAGCAAGACGGCTGTTATGCCATCACCGTAAGCGATG
>JANNCG010000352.1:0-1973 GCA_031386385.1 Myxococcales bacterium | reverse complement strand
CTCTTTTTGCCGCGAATCGCGCGAAGCTCTTCGATGTCGTATACCGCAAGACCGCGCGCAAAGGGTGAGCCATCGGCACGCAATAACTCCACGGCGTCGCCTTGCGCAAACTCACCGCCGAGGTCGCGGATTCCTGATGGGAGAAGGCTCTTGCCGGCGGTGATGGCGCGGACGGCACCGTCGTCGAGGGTGATGGTTCCACGGGGGCGAAGGGTGTGGGCGATCCAGTGCTTGCGGCTCGCCAAGCGCTCTACCGCCGGAACAAAAAGCGTCCCCACATCTTCGCCATCAAGCACTCTTAACAACGCGTGCGGCGCCCTTCCTGCGGTGATCACCGTCGCTGCCCCAACGCTCGCCGCGGCACGACCCGCACGCACCTTGGTGACCATCCCGCCCTTGCCGCCGGAGCTTGTCCCTTGGTAAACAAATGACTCTACGTGTGTGTCCTGTTCATGAACGAGCGGCACACGCTCATCGCCGTTCATCAGCGCCGGGGCGACCGATAAGATCACGAGCAAATCCGCGCTGACCACGTTGGCGACCTGAGCGCTCAACGCGTCGTTGTCGCCAAACGCGATCTCTTCAACAGAGACCGTGTCGTTCTCGTTGATCACCGCGACGGCACCTCGGCGACAGAGCTCAGCGAGCGCGCGACGTGCGTTTAAAAAACGCTTTCTATCAGCTAAATCGCTGTGTGTTAGCAACACTTGAGCGACCACTTTGTCGTGCTTCGCGAAGCCCTCACTCCAGAGCCTAATGAGCGAGCCCTGCCCCGCCGCTGCACAGGCTTGAAGCGCGTCCATGGTCTTTGGTTTTTCGGGATACTGAAGCGCCTTCACACCAAGGGCGATCGCCCCGGATGAGACGATCAACACTTCGATCCCTCGTGCGATCACCGCAGCGCAGTCATCTGCGATACCTTGCAGAATTGAAAGGTCCACGTGACCCGCCGTGGTGAGCACGCCAGTCCCGATTTTGACGACGATTCGTCGGACCGAATGTAAATAAGTGTCTCGAACGTTCATTTAATTTCGGTGCGAAGGTACCTTCGAGTCGAACAACAGTGAACCCTTCAATACAGAATTCAGTGGATCTTAGCGGCTTGCATTTTTCAGTGGTCGGCGCCGGCAACATGGCCGAGGCCCTGGTCAAGGGCTTGATTCAATCTGGAGGAATCCCGCCCGCCAACATCGTGGTCTCTGCCAAACGTTTAGCGCGCGCTGAGCGCCTCGCGGTCAAGTACGGTGTGCGTGCAGTGGCAGACAACGCCAGCTGCGTTCGAGACGCACAAATTGTCTTGCTCGCAGTGAAGCCACAGATCATGGCCAGCGTTTTGCCAGGACTTCGCGCGCACATCGCCAAGGACGTTCTGGTGCTCTCCGTGGCTGCCGGCATCACGACGGCCACGATGGAGTCCATGTTAGAGCCAGGGGTTCGCGTGGTGCGTGCGATGCCCAACACGCCTGCGATGGTCGGGATGAGCGCCACCGCGATCGCCTCAGGAAGCAACGCAACGGACGAAGATCTTGAGACCGCCAGGGCGGTCTTCACTGCGGTGGGGCGGGTGGTCGTGGTGGATGAGATTCACTTGGATGCCGTGACGGGGCTGAGCGGTAGTGGGCCTGCATATATTTTTTTAATTATGGAGGCGCTCGCGGATGCGGGCGTGAAAGTGGGCTTGTCGCGCGATGTTGCGCTAGAACTAGCTGCACAGACCTTGTTAGGAAGCGCCCAAATGTTGCTGCAAACCGGCGAACATCCCGGAAAGCTCAAAGACCAAGTGACCTCGCCTGGCGGAACCGCGATCGCAGGACTGCACACGCTCGAAGAAGGCGGCTTGCGCACAACGCTCATCAACGCCGTGGAGGCCGCAACCCGACGCGCCAAGGAGCTCGGTGATGCGCGGAAGTGAGCGACTTCACCGCGAATGGAGCCTGGTAGACAACCAAGACGGCTGGCAGCTTTGCCTGTAT
>JANNCG010000288.1:0-2432 GCA_031386385.1 Myxococcales bacterium | reverse complement strand
CGTCTCGAAGTTTGGTGGGGGTGTCAATCTTGAGGCGGTGAAGCGAAGCGACCCGTATCTCTATGGCATAGGGTTCGCCGCGGTCAATTCCCTCGTCGCTGATGTCATCCAGGAGATGTTCGAGAGCCACTAATTGCGAATCGTGATAAAGCATCTCTGTCAAACTATCGATGTCGAGTTGCTGGCTGGAATCTGCCTCACGTCTACTCGACTCAGCGGCAATGCCGTTGACCGTCGCAGCAAAAGTCGTATCGGCTTGTTCCAGAAGAGCCGCGACTCTGTGCAGACTGCGGCGAGCTTCTTCGGTTACAGGTGTCTTGGTCTTGTAGATGACGTCGTGCTCAATCTCCGCCCACGCATGCTGAAGTACTGTTCGTACCTGAATTTCGAAGCGAATGTTGGCAAAGCCACGATACTCCGGAAGTGCAACCCGCTGCTCTGGAAGCGAGGCGACAATATGTATGGAGCCATACCCGAACTCCTTAACGCTCGTCGTTCGCCGTCGGTCCGCGGAATTTTCCTCATCAACGATGAAGAGATCGCGCAGCAAGGCGCACACCTGATCTACATCGGGTGCCAGATAGGTGATGATTCTCACCCCTACGAGGTCAGTGATCTGATCCAGGGCTCTGTACTTGTTGCTCTTCCTTCGGATCTTCTCCGCAAGACTAGCCACCATCTTTGCACGTGCAGTGACGGCGTGAACCGAGGTTCCTTTTGCCCTGAGTACCTCACCGATCAATCTGGCCATAGATGAAGCCATGGGGGCATAAAGCGTCTCTCGGTCGAGTGTGTAGAGGCCGACCATCGGGTGACGATGCGAAGAAAACTGGGAATGCATGACTACGACTGGAATCTACTCCGATTCGTGGGAGTGATCCAACCAGCGCACGCATTCTTGCCCAACGGCTGGCCGATGAGTTGCGACGGCGAAGCGGCCGTCAGCTTCATCGGCTCGTTAGACGGGTTTCTCGGCCGCGAGTCGGAGAACCTCCCGAAGGTCCGCGACGAGATCCTGCCTCCACCCCATGACCTCCTTCGAAACACCATCTTCGGCATGGTGCGTCTCAGCCTTTCGGTATGGCACCGCCTGCAACGGGACGTAGCCGCGACGCAGAAAGGACTCAAACCATTTCGAGTTCTCGACAGGGTCGATGCTGACGTAGAGAAACTCGTGCCCTGCGTGCCGAGCAATATCCTCACGTGCGCAGACGAGAGCGCCGCCGACGCCACGGGAGCGATGCGCTCGTCCAACGAGGCAGTCGCTGAGCTTCGGTAGATGTGACTTCGGCGGACTGTCGAGGGGGTGCGCGAGAAAGATGGTTGCGAAGCCGACAATCTCCTCAGCCTCGACAGCGACCAGAAATCTGACGGCGCCCGATGCCGCCTGCCGAAGCTTCGCACGATGGATCTGGGGCACGTCGCGCAACAGGCAGAGCGCCCGGACATCCTCTGGGACCGCATCGCGAATGAGCAACTTTCCCATCGTGGGTGTCTCCGGTCCGTCTAACGACTGGCTGGTCTGCCGCCGCAGCGGCCCAGGTGCGTAGTTGTTGAGTGAAGCGGGAGTGGTCGGCTCCATCCGCTTGTTAGCCTCTCTATCTACACACGTTTCGTTACTGACATTCAACGACGCAGGTCGAGCGCAGATGGTGGAGATCCCGTTTCGACACGCCTCGCTGTCTGCCGAATATTCTCGGCGTCGGCGATGTACTGATCAACGGTGGCCTGAAGATTGGGGTCGTTCGGATCAGCGAAGTCCAGTAAGTGGCGAGCGAGGTCATAGAAGTCCGATTCCTGCTGCCTCATTCCCTGGTACAGTTGTTCGGATTTCAGTGTGTAGGCCAATGCCACGACAAAGCCTGTCCAAGTCGTTAATAGAGTCATAAACACGACCGCCCAAAATCGCCGCGCGTCGTAAATCTGCACGAGTACGGGAAGCAATACCGCAGAGAGAAGACTCCATACCACACGCGCCGAATCCAGTCGATCATGCGCAGCGGCTTTGTTCTTCCAGAAGACGAGGGTGCCCTTCATTCGTGCGTAGTGATCCTGGACCCGTTGCTTTTGTGGCCCCAGGTTGTTCGCGTCCTCGATCCACTTTGGCGCAGCGTCGATTGCCACTTGATTCAAGAATGCCTGACCGATCGGCAAGGTCGTGATGAGAATCGCGACCAGCAGAACAACAGTTCCTGAAATCCAAGGATCATGAGAACTCCAGTACGCTGTGGCGCCTGCCACTACGGCCAAAACGAATGCGAGAAGGGCAAGCCAGTGGGCCTTCGTCATCTTCAGGTGCTCTCGCAGTCAAAGAGCCACATCGTCTTCTCCATGCTAGTCCGCGAGAAGGGTTCTGCTCGCAGTACCACATGCTCCGATGCAAGTGCGAGCCGTTCGGTATTCCAGGTCTCAAGCAAGGCCAACATCATATT
>JANNCG010000307.1:0-1682 GCA_031386385.1 Myxococcales bacterium | reverse complement strand
GAATCGCGCAGCGAGAATGCGGTCATTTGCAAAACTCGCGGCGTGCGCGAGGGCGAGCTTGGGCAGTGCCGCTTGCATGTGCGCCAAGCGGGTCGCGGGCTCTTGGGGCAACGGAGCATCGAGTATCGACCGCACGGGTGTTGGATGATCGAGCAGAAAGTGCAGGTTGTCGAGCGGGGCTCGCGGCGAGTAGCCATACAGCGGCGCGAGAAACTCAAGGACCGGATGATCTTCGGTGTTGATCGGCGCGTCTTGAAGCGCGGCGCGAAGGCTATCTCCATCGGTCACCAGGGTTGAGAGTACGCGCACCGGATCGGCCAGAGAGATCTCGGCCAGGTCCGCTCGCACGGTGGGCGACGACAGTCGTTGGACGAAGGTATCCCAGCGCACATGCCGCTGGTCTCGCCAGCCGACAAGGATCACGTAGTGCGACGGATAGCCGTTTGGCCAAAACACAACGAAGCTGTTAAATACCTCGCCAAATGTTCTCAGTGCGATCCTAAACATCTCTGGCGAGAGTCCGCCAAGAGGCAGCCACACCGCGAGGACACCGCCCGGCGTTAAGCGCGCTTGGCAGTGTTGAAAGTACTCGCGGTCGTAGAGGTTAGCGTTGGATCGATACCGCAGGTCCGTACAGTCGGTCGCGATGATGTCATAGCGCTGTGTGGTGTGAGAGAGGTACGAGCGCGCGTCATCGAGTATGACTCGGTAGCGCGGATCGCCGCGGGTCAACACGCCGTGATTGGAAGCGGTCAGGTACGGTGCCCCGTGCAGCATCTCTGGCGCGATCTCGATGGCGTGGACAGAGTGAAGTTCTGGATAGAGAAGGAGTGAATGGGAGGTTCCACCGCTGCCGAAGCCGACGGTGAGTGCGCTGCGGGGATGCTCGACTAAGGCCATGGGGTAGTGCGCGAGAGATTTTTGATCCGTGAGCATGGTGGGAGATGTGCCGGCGACGGGCATTCCATCCACGTCGATGCGACGAAATCCGTCGTGTGATTGGAGCACCGCCACCGTCGCCGTCGCGCCCTCTTCGTAGAAAATCACTGGTGCATCGTCGGTGGTCAGCCTCGGGTGCCGCGGCAGTTTCACATACACCGCCGAAAGAGATACGAGAACTAACAGCGCAAGACCAACAGATGTCGCTCGAAGTGATCGAGCCTCTCGGGTACGGGCGAGCAATAACATCCCTGTGACGAGCAGCAACGCACCCACACACAACACGCCATACGTCACACCAAAGCGCGGAACGATCACAAACGCGCCAAGCACCGACCCGACAATCGCGCCCGCAGTACTCGCGGCGTACAAGCGCGACACCAGCGGGCCTGTGGTGGCACTTGAACCATTCACGGCGCGAACCGCCGCAGGAAAAGCCGCACCAAACAACATCGCAGGGAGCCCCACCACCGCAGCCGCCTCAGCGCAGAGGTTGAGCAGCGCGCGAGAGAACCGCAAGTTTCCGAGCTCGTCGATGGGGCGACCGAAGGGGGCTGAGCCGTGAGAGATCATGGTCAGCGCGGACACCGAGACGGCGACGCCTGCGAGCACGACAAGCGCGGCGTACCGGCGTTGTGGTTGCGGTTGCAGTTGCGAGTTATACCGAACAGCGAGGCCAAAGAGGGCGCTTCCGAGGGCGATTCCAGCGAGAAAAACACCGAGCATCGCGGCGAATGCGTACG
>JANNCG010000298.1:0-4350 GCA_031386385.1 Myxococcales bacterium | reverse complement strand
ACGGAATGCGGCTCATCGTGTCAGGGATGTGCTTATAAAATCCAGGAAAAAACCTGAATCCATGCTCTGCGGGCAGATCCTTGCGTCCGTCTTTTCCGCTCAAAGGCACGCCATAACTGCGGGCCTTGCCGCCGGTGACGTCCCGTTGCTCAATGATTGTGACTGAAAAACCACGCTCGCTCAGCTCATGTGCAGCCGTGAGACCGCCAATGCCGCCGCCGAGAATCAAGACCCTCTTGTTCATGAATCAAATGATACCCTCTTTCGCGATGGATATCACCATACTTTCAGGGTCCAGCCATCCAACCCTGGCTCAATCCGTGGCGCAGCTCGTCGGAACCCCGCTGGGCGCTGTCACAATTACTAAGTTTACCAACGAGAACATCAAGGTTCGCATTGAAGAGAGCGTCCGTGGCAAGGACGTGTTTGTCTTGCAGACGGCGTGCTCGCCCGTGCACTACCACCTGGTGGAGCTGTTGATCTTTATCGACGCGCTACGCGGGGCATCGGCCGATCGAATCACCGTTGTCTTGCCGTACTTTTTCTACGCCCGCTCGGATAAAAAAGACGAGCCAAGACTCTCAATCACTGCTCGACTTGTGGCGGATTTGCTGCAGGCCGCAGGGGCTGATCGCGTGTTGACGCTGGATCTGCACTCACCGCAGATTCACGGTTTTTTTAAGATCCCCATGGACCACTTGACGGCGGTTCCTCTGTTGGTTGATGCGCTTAAACGGGATCAAGAGTTTATGTCGGCGCCGGTGGTGGTCGCGCCGGATGTTGGCGAGTCCAAAGACGCGGGGCGATTTGCGCGCAATTTGGGCGCGCGTTTAGCGATCGTTGACAAGCGACGGACGGGCGACGATGAGAAGGCCAAGGCCGTGCATATGGTGGGCGACGTGATGGGCTCGCATGCCGTCTTGGTCGACGACGAGATCGCTACGGGCGGCACCATCTTCGAAGCCGCCGCATTTGTGGCTGATCGTGGCGCCAGTTCGGTGCGTGCTGCGGTGGTTCATGGCGTGTTGTCGGGTGAGGCTACAAATAGGCTTAAACGAAGCGCTTTGAAGAAACTCTTGCTGACAGACACTCTCCCTTTGCCTGTTGAAAAGCAGGACTCTCGCATTGAGGTGATCAGCGTCGCGGGTTTGCTCGCGGACGCCATTTTGCGGATTCACGAGGGCAAAAGTGTGTCCGCCATGATGTCTACGCGCTAGGCAAAACGGCACTTCAAGCGTGAAAAAGTTATCGCGCCCGTTGAATTTGCGAGAAGCTAGAAGCTTCTAAAGAAGCTATGCGACTCGAAGGACTTCGGATTAAAGGTTTTCGTGGGTTTCGTGACGGGATTACGTTTGAGTCCTTCGACGCGCTCAATGTGATCAGCGGAGAGAACAATATTGGTAAGTCCAATGTGCTCGCCGCAATTGAGCTCGCGTATTTGTTGCTTGGCGACGTGGCCATGCACCAGTGGCCCGATCGTCAAATAGAGAAAATGCTTGGGCTGAAGCCGTCGGATATTTTCACGGTCGATACCTCCGAGGGGACCGTCGAGTTTCATCTGCAGTTCTCGTTTGACACCGCAGAGCTCGCCTCGCTTGAGGCGTCCACGGGGCTTGAGTATTTTCGCGAGAAGACCCACGTTGAGATCGAGATCATCCTGCATCGGTCTGCGGGGATGTATCGTTGGGCGTCGGCCATTCGCCCAAGTTTTGGCCGCTCGGCGGACAATCAAATCGCCAAGATGGCGACCTACGGACTTGCGGGCGCCAAGAGCGAAGAGCGCGCGTTTTCGATCCTGCCGGTGCATCGAGCGCCGATGGGGCAAGAGTCTTCAAGCGCGATATTGCCGCAAAAAATCTTGGTTCCGTTGCTTGAGTGCAAAGAGTCTCACGATCTGCTACGTCGTGGTCGGTGGCTTCGCTTCAATGACGCGGTGAACATGATGCGGGATGTGCTCGGCAAGGGAGATGTTGTTCCGTCGTTGGACGCGACGGGTAAGGTGCTTTTGCACATCGTGAACCCTTCCGGGGCAATACCAGTCGAGCGAGCAGGCGCTGGAGCGCAGCGCACACTCGCAATCATCGCGATGCTTACCACCTCACCCACGCCGATCATGGCGATTGAAGACCCCGAGGTCGGTCTGCATCACTCGCTACAAATTCGCCTGCGAGATGTATTTCGGAGGTTGGTTGCCGACCACGATCTGCCGGGGCAGATATTTGTCACGAGCCATTCGCCGGTGTTTATTGCGAGCATTCACGGGTACGCCCTACGCCATGGGATGGATGGGCCACGGGCCGAGCGCAGCTTTGTTCCGCAGGTGTCGCAGTGAGCAGGCCCGGGCTTTGGGACACGAAACCAGATCGCACTTGAAGACGGCTCTGCTGCGGTTAAGCGCGCTGACGATCGGCTCGCTGAATGCGTCTTTGATCGTTGGTGCAATCCACGGCGCTTGGCGCACACCTGAGGATCGCGTCGGGGCTGCGGTTCGCGAAGCAGCGTTGCACATGCCCCTGAGTGTCGCGGTGACCGCACTGCTCGCGCCAGTAGTGCTTGGGCTGAGTGACACGCGAAGAGAGCAGATATGGAGCTGGTACGACGACAGCGGTCGCAAACCTTGGGTGCACGCGGTGCTGGGAGTGGTTCCGGTGGTGTGTGTGCTGTGGCTCGCAGGAGTCGCGCGTATGGGCGGCGTGTTTATGACTGCGTTTCACCACGTAGGTTTAGCCGCCATGGCGCAGTCCGTTGCGTTGTTGCTCTTCACTCTCGTGATGTTGGTGCTGAGTCTTGTTGCGATCAGAGCGCTCGCCGTGAGGGCTGCGCTCACGCGGACAAAGGCGTTTGTTATGGGGATTGGCGGGGCGGTTGCCGTCGTAGGCGTGGGTCTTGCGACGGGCGATGTACACGGGCGAGGGGGCTTGTTTGGCGCCTTCGCTGTGCTTCGAAAGCCAGAGTTAGAGCTCGCGCCGGTGTGGGTGCTTCTGGGGACTTTGGTGCTTGCGAGTGTCCTATGCGTGGGGTTGCACAAGAGCGTAAAGCGGCAGTTGCTGTTTGTGTTGCTGGGGTGTTTGGCGCTGACTTTTACCATGCGCGAGACCATGCTTCGGTACGAGCGCTCTCCCGCTGGAGCGGTAATAGAGAACCGAGCGGGTCTTGCGCGTGTGGTGTTGCGCGCGTTGCGAAAACGGACGGACCGCGATCACGATCACGTTAGCGCGTACTTTGGTGGCGGTGACTGTGACGATCGAGACCCACGAAGATCACCGGAGGCGAGGGATATTCCAGGCAATGGCGTGGATGAGGACTGCTCGGGTGCGGACGCCGTGGTGGTCGCGAGAAGACCCACAACTGCAGCCGTGGTGCCTCTCGCGCAGAGACCTCGAGTCCCGCCAAAAAATATCATACTGATCACCGTAGATACCCTTCGGTGGGATTTGCATTATGCCGGAAACCCACGGCCCCTCTCACCAAACCTCGATGCCCTCGCGGCGCGAGCGGTGGTGATGGATCACGGCTATGCGCTCAGCTCGTACACCGCGCGGTCCATCGGTCCATTGATGGCCGGCCGTTATCCAACAGAGCTGTCTCGGGATCGCGCACACTTTGTTCACTACCCCGATCGGGGCAACACTTTTTTAGCCGAGCGGCTTCGCACAGCAGGCTTTCATACCGCGGCTGTGGCGTCGCATTTTTACTTCGAGCGACGCTACGGAAACATGCAGGGTATTGATCAGCTCGACATGTCCGCCGAGCGCAACGGCGAGATCATTGAGGCTGAGAGTACCGACGCCCGAGTTGCCGATCGAGCGATCGCGATGCTGCAAAACACGGCACTTACGGACGGTCGGTTTTTTTTGTGGGTGCATTTTTTCGACCCCCACAAGCAGTACGTTTTGCATCCCGAGATCCCGCCGTTTGCGCGCAACGAGCGTGGCAAATACGACGCAGAGGTGGCGTGGACGGACCGACAGATCGGTCGGGTGTTAACCACGCTCTCACAGCAGTCGTTTGCAGAGCAGACAATGGTCGTGATGACCGCAGACCATGGCGAGGCGTTCGCAGAGCATGGGCTCTCGTACCATGGGGTTGAGCTGTGGGAAGAGCTGGTGAGGGTGCCGTGGATGTTTGCGGTTCCGGGGGTTGCGCCGAGGCATATTTACATGGCGCGAAGCCATATTGATTTGGTCCCGACGGTGCTGGACACGCTGGGGTTGCCGCTGCCGGCAACGGACGCGCAGGACTTTGTGAGCGGCGAGAGTTTGCTAGGAGAATTGCTGGGTACTGTGACACCCGTGACCCGCAGTATCTACTGCGAACTTCCCGAAGGTCCCTTCAACGGAACCCGTCGCG
>JANNCG010000294.1:0-2818 GCA_031386385.1 Myxococcales bacterium | reverse complement strand
AAAGCCCAATCAAACGAGGAAGCAGCCACGTTCCGCCGCCGTCGGGGATGAGCCCGATTTTAGAGAACGAGTGTTGAAAGAACGCACGATCGCTTGCAATGCGAAGATCTGCCGCCAGCGCTAAATCGCAGCCAAACCCTGCAGCCGCACCGTCAATCGACGCGATCACGATAGCGTCTGAGCAGACGATAGCATCTGCAAGGCGCTGAAAATACCCCAGGTGGACTTCGGCATTTTCGAGCAACGCCGGCCCGAGTTCAAGGGCCACGCGAAGGTCGAGACCTGAGCAAAAAGCGCCGTTGCGGCCACTCAAAACGATCACTCGCTTATCGTTGGCCTCGCGGACCGCAGCGGTCAGCTGTTCTGCGATCGCGGGCGTTAAGCCGTTGCGACAGTCGGGGCGATCAAGAGATATCCGACGGACGAATCCGTCGTCCTCAACGATGACTTCTTTGTTCATTACGATTTTTTCGGGGGTAAGAGGTTAGCCCTTGAGCAGCTCGTCAAAGGCTTTGTCCACATCGTCCATTTCGGGGACAGTTGCCATCGTCCGAGTGGCTTGTGGGGTGAGCTTTCTAACGCGTTCTTGCACATCGCGAAAGCGCGGATCGCGAGCTTGTGCTTTGCGAAAGTAGTCAAGGGCGCGGACGTTGTTGCCAACCATCTCGTAGGCGTTTCCGATTTCGAAAAACAGGCCCATCTCTTCGCGGTCAGACCGCAGGGGTGCGTTGAGGGCCTGCTCAAACCATGGGATCGCCGCAGCGTAGTCGCCCTTCTCAAGCATACACATCCCGATCATGTTTTGCGCCAAACACTGCTTACGTGGCGCTTGAGCGGCCACCATAAACTCGCTCATGGCGTCCTCGGTCAGCCCCATCTCTTTGTACGCGATGCCCAAATCGTAGTGGGTCTCTGCATCGTCCGCGCTGACAACCTTTGCGACCCCCTGCTTGAACTGGGCAAACACCGTCTCCACGTCAATCATCTGCTCGCCAGCGGCAAACTGCTGAGCGTTGTCCGCTTGCACACTATGCACTTCTTCTGCAAGTTTTTCTGCGAGCGCGAAGCTCTGATCGCCGTCGTCCGCCTGTGCTTGCGCGAGCGCGTGGACCTCTTCCCAGCGCTCAAGGACGAGTGGGTGCTCTGGGTTGGTTTGCAAAAGCGTCCGAAGCGACTCGATCGCGTCTGGGTACAAACCCTGCGAGACATAAAACTCAACCTCATCAAGACCGGCTTCAATATCCGGTGCGAGCTGCTGTGGAGCGTCCTCGATCATCGCGGCGTCTTCGTCGATGACGACTTGATTTGGATCTGCAGCGTCGAGCTCGGCTCGTTGCAGCGCGCTCACCTCGACAGTTGCGTCAACGGCGTACTGGTTGGCGTCCGCTGCGCGGTCGACGTACTCTTCTTCGGGAAGCGACGACACCTCAGCAATTCGAGCGTATAAATCCAGGGCTTCTGCGTTGGATGGATCAATCTCGATGGCCCGTAGGACGGCCCACGTTGCCGCATCAAGATCCTGACCCGCGAGGACCGCAGCCACATACGCAGCGTGGCGGCCTGCGGCGATACGGTCGCCTTGAAGCTCGAGAATATCTCGAAGTTTGGCGTGGACGCTGAGCGCACGAGGATCAATCTCAAGGGCCTTGGACAGGTGCGCGATCGCCTTTGTCCGGAGGTTGTACTTGAGAAAGATCTCCACCTCGGCAGTGACACGCGCAACCTCAGGATGGATCGCCTCTGCGTTAACGAGCTCTTCAGCGATCTGGCGTCCCTCTTCGGTCGCGACAAGCGCCGGCAGCGGTGAGGGAGCCTCTTGCACGACCGCTACGGGCGCCATTGGAGCAGGAACCTGCGCGAATTTCGGCTCGCTCTTTCGCTGCGTCGGAATCGCCTTCGGCGCTGAGCCTCCGGCTTGTTGGCTCGCGAGGTTGCTATAGGATTGCCGTGTTTTTGGCTGCGCCGTGACGGGCGTCGGAGTCGTCTTGGCAGGTGCCACTGGCGGAGGAAGGACGCTGTCGCTGACGTCGACATCTTCGTCGATCATCACGACTTGATCATCCGAGCCGTCCGCCTCGACCTCAATATCCGGCTCGTCGGAGACCGTTTGAGCGGGGGCTGTGCTTGGTGCGCGTGTCGCTGCGAGCGCGCGTTCGGTGGCCTGAAGAGCCGCCTTGGCGTCGGGGTCATCTGGCGCGATTTTTAGAATCCGGCGACAGACCTCGATGCGTCGATCGAGTTCATTCTTTTCGAGCAAAATCCGGGCGATTTCTTTCAGCACCGGGACCATCTTGTTGCTCTGACCGAGTGAGAAAAATGCCTGCGCGAGCATCTCAAGCACGTCTACGTCGCGTGGGTTTGCTTTAAAGGCGACCTGCAGTTTTGGCAGTGCTCGTTTGGCGTCGTTGCGCTCGAGATAATGCGTGGCAAGATCGCGTGCCACTCGCGCGTCTTCTGGACGGTGGTACAGGAGTCGCTCGGTGACACGGGCCCAATCGTCAACCCGACCGCCCTTGCGAAGCAGCTCGCCACCCGCTTCAAACTCTGTCGCCGCTTCGGCATTTTTGCCCAATCGAGACAGCAGCTCAGCGAGCTTGATGCGCGTGGCGACGTTGTTGGCGTCGATCTTGACCATCTCGCGAACGACATCAACGAGCTTGTCGTCTTGGCCTGCCCGTGCAAACCGAGCGGCGAGTGTCTCTAGGTTGGAGAGCGCGTCTGGAAGCAACCCAAGCTTCACGTACAGAGAGGCGAGCTTGCTGTACAGCTCGGTGAGGTTTGGATCAATCGAGAGGATCTGTTTGTAGACCGCGATCGC
>JANNCG010000289.1:0-1772 GCA_031386385.1 Myxococcales bacterium | reverse complement strand
CGACACCAACCCGGTGAAAGAAGACCCCGAGTATGTGCGCGCGATTGCGGCGGACGTGAAGTGGTTGGGGTTTAGCTTTCCGGAGCCAGAGCTTTATGCGTCGGACTATTTTGCCACGATGTACGAGCTCGCAGAGAAGCTCATTCGTGAGCAAAAAGCCTATGTTTGTTCGCTCAGCGAAGAGCAAATTCGTGAGTATCGCGGCACGATCCAGACCCCAGGCAAGCCAAGCCCTTACACCGACCGCCCGGTGCAAGAGAGCTTAGAGTTGTTTCGCGGGATGAGGGATGGCCTCTTTGCTGAGGGCACTCACGTGCTGCGCGCAAAGATCGACATGGCCTCGCCGAACATGAAGATGCGTGACCCGCTGCTGTACCGCATCAAGCGCGTCCACCATGACCGCACCGGCGCCAAGTGGAACATCTACCCCTTCTACGACTACGCACACCCACTCTCAGACGCGATCGAGAAGATCACTCACTCGATTTGCACCCTTGAGTTTGAGAACAACCGCGAGCTGTACGACTGGGTCATCAAAGCCACCGGGATCGAGTGGGTGTCACACCAATACGAGTTCGCTCGGTTAAACCTTGACTACACCGTGACCTCAAAGCGCAAATTGCTGCAATTGGTCCAGCAGAAGTATGTCTCTGGCTGGGACGACCCGCGCATGCCGACCCTCGCGGGGATGCGACGACGAGGGTTTACCCCTGAGTCCATTCGCGCGTTTTGCGACCTCATTGGGGTGTCCAAACACAACAGCGTCGTGGACATCGGCAAGCTTGAGTTTTGTGTGCGGGACGAGCTCAACAAGCGCGCTCCCCGAGTGCTCGCAGTCCTGCGGCCGCTGAAGGTCACCATCACAAACTATCCTGAGGGCAAGAGCGAAGAGTTTGAAGCGCCGTATTTTCCGGCGGATGTGGGCGGCGAGGGCTCGCGCAAGCTGACGTTTGCGAGAGAGCTGTTGATCGAGCGAGAAGACTTTCGCGAAGTGGCATCGAAGGACTTTTTGCGCTTGGCCCCGGGGCGCGTGATTCGGCTTCGCTATGCGTACTGCATCAAGTGCGACGAGGTGCTCAAAGATCCATCAACAGGTGAGATCACCGAGCTAAAATGCAGCTATTATCCCGACACTCAGACGGGTGGTGTGGTCGAGGGCGAGAAGGTCTGGGGAGTGATCCATTGGGTCTCGCTCAAGCACAGCGTGAAGTGCGAGGTTCGTGTGTACGATCGGCTGTTCAACACGCCTCGGCCCGACGCAGAAGAGGTAGAGTTTACCACGTTGATTAACCCCACTGCGCTGCAAGTGTTGGCCGACGCGCGGGTTGAGCCGGCGGTGCAGAGTGACCCCGTTGAGACCCGATATCAGTTTGAGCGTCAGGGATATTTTTGGCGCGACCCGAAGGACTCAACGCCCGATGCTTTGGTGTTTAACCGCATCATCGGCTTGAAGGACCACTGGGGTCAGGCGCAGAAAGATGCCGCTGAGCCCAAGAGCGAGAAGAAGCCTGAGAAGACTGAGAAGACTGATGCCGCGCGTCCCGTCGGGCGAACCAAGGCTCAGCATCGCGCGAACACGCGAGCCAGTGACCCGGTGTTGGGGGAGCAGTACACAAGGTTTCAGTCAGAGCTTTCGCTCAGCGCGGACGAGGCCGATCTGCTCACCGCAGACAAGCACACTGCGGTCTTGTTCGAGCAAGCGATGAGCGCACAAGTGTCTGCAAAATCTCTAGCAAAATGGCTGATCAATGAGCTGCCACGTGAGCTGGGTG
>JANNCG010000287.1:0-3232 GCA_031386385.1 Myxococcales bacterium | reverse complement strand
CGCGCCATTCTCCCAGTAGACTTTGTACCCGTTGTACTCAGGGGGGTTGTGACTCGCCGTCACCATCACACCCGCAGCGGCCTTGAGGTGGGTCACCGCGAAGGCGGTCAGCGGGGTTGAAGCAAGGTCCGCAAATAGCAGCGCCCGCACACCCAGTCCTGCACATACTGATGCAACATCGTCAGCGAATTCTCTGGACATTCGACGTCCATCAAATCCAATCACGACACCACGTTTTGCGGCTTCTGGAAGTGTCTCGAGCAGGTACTTACACAATCCCGCGGTGGTTCGAAGGACCACCACGCGATTCATGCGGTTGGGCCCCGCGCCAAGAACTCCACGCAGCCCTGCGGTCCCGAAGTCGAGCTTAGCGAGAAAGCGATCCTCCAGCGCCGCCCGGTCGTCGCCGTCGAGAATGGATTGGAGTTCGACACGTGTTTTTTCTTCGGGATCCTCGCGAAGCCAAGCCGTTGCCCGCGCTACGAGGGGATCGTTTACATCCATCGCCATTGCGGTCGGACTGTACACCGAACTTATCCCTGAGCGATTGACAGACTCGCACCCATTTCACCTCTTCGTCCGGCAGTGAACTCCCAAACTGGGAGAATTATCTCCCACAAGAAGAGTCCCCTGCCATGTGATGTTTGTCTCGGTGGGAGTGTTAACGGACATCCCGGAGTCGCGAGTAGTCATTTTAGCTGCAATTTTCATCACTTACGCCCAGAAACTCCTATGGCCTGATATTCGCTTCAGCGTCTAGACAGTGACGCAATCACCTCAATCAATTCAGACGTTCACATCATCCGACATGGGCTTAAAAGACCCAACATTGCAGTGGATGTCAGTGTTAGTTGAGGTCAACTTTTCGAAACTGTTGCTTGAGCAAACCGGCAGAAGGCGAGTACGATGATTTTCGTGGAGTTTCGTCGCCTGCAAAAACAAGTAGATCCAGCTGCAAAAAAGTTGGGTCACGCTTTGGTTTCCGACACCGACGGTGCCGTGTTTGTGGAGTACCTGACGTTGACGTTGTTGGTCGCAGTTTTGTGCGCAGCAGCGACAGCGACGTTGGGTGTTCCATTGCTGCGGCTGTTTCGATTTCAACAAGCGGTCGTCGCGGTCCCAATTCCCTAACAAACTACCGCGTCGAAGATTTCACAATTCATAGAGCGAACTCGTAATTCACCAGGAGATGTACAATGGCAAAGCTAAACGTTGAGAACAAAATTGAGAAGACCCCGATCAACGCACTCGTCCGTGACGAAGATGGACTCTCAACCGTTGAGTACGTGATTATTCTGTTTTTGATCGCGATCATCGGTATCGTGGCATGGCGTAACTTCGGCGCGTCCGTTAAGGGCAAAGTCGAAAACGCAACGACAGAAGTCCAAGGCCTGTAACCGTTTCTCGCGGAGTACCAGAACTCAACCGACGATTGTTGCACTTCAATGGAGCAATGCCGTCGTTGAGTTCTACGTGAGTCCGTGCGGTTGCTCTGTGATTGAAGCTTCGTGAGAAGCTCCGAGTATCAAAGCAGTCTTTCGTGACGAGCCTCCGTCCGCGGGCTTTCAGCAGTTTGTTCAAGACTGCTCAGTGCGCATACGAAGGGTCGACATGAACTACATTCCGCCGATCAGTGCTTGGATTTGTGTTGTAATCGCTGCAATCGCTGCGTTTACTGACTGGCGCACGGGGAAAATTCCGAACTGGTTGACCTTCTCGGGGATGGCCCTTGGTCCCGTCTTGTGGGCATTTTATGGAGGGTTTCGTGCGCTCGCAACTTGGCCCATGGGAGCGTCGTTTTTAGGCTCGCTCCTCAGTGGGTTGTTATGCGGCGCGGTGTTGTACTTTGGCCTTCACCGCAAACGGATGACCGGCGGCGAAAGCGCGATTGGGCTCGGAGACGTCAAACTCTTCGCAGCGTTGGGCGCAGTTGGATTGCTTCACGTCGGGATTGAGTCGATGTTTTACGCGATTTGCGTAGCCACAGCGATCGCCCTCACGCAGCTCGCTTGGCGTGGAATGCTGCTCACGACCCTCGCAAACGCGCTGTACATCATGGTCAATCCGGTACTTCCCAAAAAGCGCCGTCGTGAGATCTCAAAAGAGAACATGACGAAACTTCGTTTTGGGCCTCCCATTTTTCTCGGCACTCTGATTGCAGTGCTTTCTGAGCGTGCGAATCGATTTTTCTAATCTTTTAAGTGATTGTTTTGGAGACTGATAGATGGCTGCCATCCCTGTCGAAGCAAAAGACGAAGTTGAAGACGCAAAGTACGAGAGTGAGTCTGGCGCGGCGTACACCGAATTTTTGGTGTGCTTCATGCCGATGTTTCTCATGATCACGTGCTTGATTCAGATGGCCCTGATGAATGTCGCGCACTTAATCGTGCAGCATTCAGCGGTGCTGGCTGCGCGTGCAGCAATCGTGGTCCTTCCGGACAACCCGAAGTGCTACAGCGATAATCCCGCCAACCAGCTGGCCACAGGGTCCACGGGCGGAGAGAACTTCTTGGAGGACTTTCTAGGTTCGCTCGGCAGCCGAACCCCAGTCCCGGACTTGGGCGACTTTGGTCGAGTTCTCGGTGGTGGTGATCCAACGCGTGATCCAAACGCTCCGGCGAGCGATCCACGCCAGGTGTATTACCAAACCAACGAGCGCTACATGGCGATCCACAACGCCGCCAGCGTGCCCCTGATGGCATTGTCGCCAACTCCGTTGGTCCTGCGAAAGAGCGACTCAAACATCGGCCGTGCCCTCGGCGCCGGAAGTCTGACCGCGATCCTCGCTCGCATCGGGACCTCCCTCTTGTACAACCGCGCGGCACTCGCTGTGACATTTGTGAATGGCGGTCAGTACGTCAATCAGTACGGTCCACAAGACATGGTCACCGCGCGAGTGACGTATGCGTTCAACTGTGGCGTTCCGCTGGCACGGGCGGTGATGTGCAAGGACGCTCTTGGGATTCGCTATCCTGGCGCTGCAGAGGTCCGAGCTCAAATCGGCCGCGCGATTGGGATGCCCAACCCAGGAAGTATTTTGGGAGCACTCAACGCAATTCGCAACGCCGACCGCAACGTCGCTGCTGGCGATGCGGGCTCGGCAGAGCTGCGTACTGCACCAAACGCAGCTGGATTGCTGCTCGGATTGATCACAGGGCAACGCTTCGCAATCATTCGCGCAGAGGCCTCTATGCCCAACCAGGGCTCGATTAACAATTACGCCTACCGCGCA
>JANNCG010000214.1:0-2013 GCA_031386385.1 Myxococcales bacterium | reverse complement strand
CCCACCGTCACCCGTCCAGCGGTGACACGCTAGTCGTTTAACAACGCCTAATCGCGCGCGTCCATGATGACGCCTGCGTCGCGGGCGCAGCTCAAACCGGCAACGTCGGTCTCGTTGCGCAGCCGGATGCTCCACTTGCCGAAATCGGGGACCAAAATTCCCGTCACGCTGGTGGTCATGCCGTTTTGCGCGTTGAAGTACGTTCGCGTACAAGCGGTCGCCGGAAAGTTAGAGATCAGAATGCCCACAGTGCGCGTGGCGTCCATCGGATCGCTCACTGTCACGTTGGTAAACCCACCGTCAGCGACGACTGCGTTGACGCGCACGTTGCTAAGGCGCACCAGCGTGCCCTCAAGTGCGAGGGTCCGCGCCCCAATGGCGCCAGCGCCGGTCTGGCCGACTTCGATCGCCGTCGCGGCTCCAGGAGTAGGAGCGGTGCCCATACCCATCGTCAACAGCATGGCGCGGCCACCCAAGAAGATCTGGGACTGCTCAAAATCGCGACACATCGGGATCATCATCGCAGCTCCGCAGAACTCACCATACGTCGCGTCAATCACTTGGACGCGCGTGCCTGGCGTGATGTTCTCTGGGATTTTATTGGCCATTGCGTTGAAGCACGACGTGGCCACTCCACGGGGAATCGTCTCTTGCACTTGAATCGCCGAGAAGTCTCCGCCAGCAGGGCTACCAACCCACACCGCGAAGCGGCACGTGTCAGCGCTTGAGCTACCGATCAACAAGCGGCCGGTCAACGCAACCAAATCGGCTTGTGTCACGCACACACGCGAGCCGGGCATGGGGTGCATCGCGTCGGCGAGATCTTGCAGCTGGCGCACGGTGACTTCACGTGCTGTTACGCCGCCGTCCATCCCTGCCTCACTTCCGGGCCCATTGGGCACGTCCACTGGCGCGTTGGGAATATCCGCACCATTCGGAACATCGGGGCGCACGTTCGTCGGCACATCATCGACCGCAGCCATCTCGCGGCACGCGCTCGCGACCAGAATCAAAGAAACTAAACCAAGGTACTTCACGGGTTGCTTCATAGGTATTTTGAGAGTCTCCAGACCCCAACATATACACCCCTTGATTGTCGTTGTTGTGACTTCAATAACCGGACGCGCGTCTGTGCAATGTCTGCATAGGGCATGACAGCGGGTTCACGGTCAGCAAATTGGCAGTGTTACCAACGCATGGGGCGTGTCGCGATTCATTTCGCCAATAAAATTGCAGCTAGTTCACGAACATCACAGCGAATATGGCTGAAAGCATGTGCGTAGATTGCTGGACACTCGGTCCCGGGTATTCCATACTTTCACTTACCTTATCCTACACGGCTCCTAAGTTGCATAAGCACTTCTGTGGACCTGCGAAACAAAGGCAAGCCTATGACTCACTTCACTCATCAAAACGCATCCCAAATCATCCACACGGCTCTCAGCTCGCCCAGCGCACTCTTGCAGAGCGAGCCGCAACGACACCGCGGTTCGCGCACAATGGGCCGCTCGCTCGTGATCGCTCTGATCGCGCTCAGCGCACAGGGTTGTACCGAGAGCGCGACGACGGTCCAAAGCAGCACAGCTGCAAGCATCACGGCTGGCAGCGCGCAAAGCTCAGGCGGCCCCACTGGCGCGCAGGACTCCGCCTCCGTGGCGCTCGCAGCGGACGCATTTGGTTGTGTGTTAGCAGACCCAACGCTGAGCGACGCGCAGTGTCAGTCGATTGCAAACTTGGCGGCGGCGACGGTCGTGCAACTTCGGCGTGCCGACGCGGACACCGTCGAGCAGCTGAGCGAGGTGCTTATTCGACGGGCGCGGGCCGAGCGAATGTCCCCGATCAATCGCCTCGGGTTTGCGCGTTGGCTCGATCTCGGGATGAGCGCTTCACGGGAGGCGGCGCACGCACGAGTGGCGGCACAAGCTGCAAATATTCAGCGCATTCGACGGGATCCTGAGCTCGCAAGTGACCTTGATGCGCTTGAGCACGCAGCACACGTAGACGCGCAAGCAC
>JANNCG010000083.1:0-3917 GCA_031386385.1 Myxococcales bacterium | reverse complement strand
CTCGAATAGGTAATATCCCATGGCCACAGGTTCTGTCCGACTCGAATTCGCCGGCGAGACAAACGTTGGGATGAAGCGCACCCACAACGAGGACTCTTTCGCGATCTATCCCGAAGAGAATTTGCTCATTGTCGCCGATGGAATGGGTGGGCACGCCTCAGGCGAAGTCGCCTCGAAGATGGCCGTCGACTCCATGCGCGAGTTTTTCGATGCGACCTCCAAAGACCCCGACGCCACTTGGCCCTACAAGATGGACAAGCACCGGGGCTACGAAGAAAACCGGCTCGTCACGGGGATTAAGCTCGCAAACCTGCGAATCTTTGAGTGCGCCCAACGCGAGCCGAAGTACCGCGGGATGGGCACTACGATTGTGTCCGTCGTCGGGACCCGCGAGGGTATTTATATGTCCCACGTGGGTGACTCACGTGTGTACCGCATTCGAGATCACCAGATGGAGCAGATGACCGAGGATCACTCGCTGCTCAACGACTACCTGAAAATGCGCAAGCTTCCACCAGAAGAGATCGCGAATTTTCCGCACAAAAACGTGATCGTTCGCGCGCTCGGGATGAAGGACGTGGTCAAGGTAGACACTCGGCTTGAGTCACCTCGCGTGGGCGATGTGTTTATCCTCTGCTCTGACGGGCTCTGCGGGCCGGTGACAGACGAGGACATCCTCGCGATCGTCGAGGACGCCAATGGCGACTACCGCGCTGCGTGTGCACGATTGATCTCACGTGCGAACGAAAACGGCGGACCGGACAACATCACCGCCGTCGCGGCTCACGTGGTCGCGCTCGAATAACGGGCTCAATTGTATGGTGGAATGGGGTGATTCGCGATGACTGTTCCCAAGCTCACCTTCGCCGTACTCACCGATGTGGGGGTCAAGCGTGAGCACAACGAAGATGCATATGGGCTATCGCAAAGCGCGAGTGTCTTAGTTGTTGCAGACGGGATGGGTGGCCACTCGTCGGGCTCGGTCGCATCGGAGTTCGTTGTCAAATCGCTGATGGAGTTCTTTGATGCCCCCGACAACCGACCGTCCTCCAGCGAGCATGGCGACACAGACAGGCTGGTGACGGCCGTCCAACGGGCGAACGATCAACTCATCCAGTATGTATCCGCCAATTCGCGCATGCGAGGCATGGGAACAACCGTCCTCTGCTTGCTCGCAGGTCCCGACGGAATCTCTCTCGCTCACGTCGGCGATTCGCGCGCCTATCGCGTTCGCGACGACGAGCTTGAGCAGATGACAGAGGATCACTCGCTGCTCAACGACCTTCGAAAAACGGGTAAACTTACGTCGGACGATGTCGCGAATTTTCCGCACAAAAACGTCATCGTTCGCGCGATGGGGATGGGCCAAGCGCTCAGCGTTGACACTCGCTTAGAGTCCCCCCACGTTGGCGATGTGTATCTGTTGTGCACCGATGGGCTCACTGGGATGGTGTCAGACCAAGAGATCCTCTCGATCATTCAGACACCGTCCGTCAACGATCAGCGGTTGTGCGAACTCTTGGTCGCGAAGGCCAACGACAATGGCGGCAACGATAATGTAACCGTCGCCATTGCGCGCGTTGTGAGCCTCGCTTAAGCCGCTGCGACGACGGGTCGACGACCCCAACCGGTGCGAAAATCGAGCGGGCGTTGCCAGCCGATCCCGAGCGCTTGAGCGAGCGGGGTTTTGGTTGAGGCGCCGTCAAAGAGCAGCCCCATTGAGTCCGCTGCGCACCACGCAACGCGACACGGAAATGCAAACTCAACGCCCACCGAGGGTGCGATCACGCGCACGATGGTGGTCGTCCCGGCAGCAATGGGATGCACTAAGTGAAGACGCATTCCGTCGCGCGAGACCGCAATCAACCGTGCGGTCTCAAAGCCACCCGGCGCGGTCAATTGCACCGGAATCCCGTCCTCGTCGTTGTCGTCTGTGTCCTGGCCCGGAGCGCCTCCGTCACCGGGCAACATCTGCGACAGGGCCACCAACCGGCCCTTCTCTTGCCGGTTAAGCGAGAGGCCGTCGGCACCCTTAGCGCGCGTCGTGAGCTCCACATAGTCGTGAAGCATTTCAATCAGCTCGTCCATCGTGTGCCTCTTTCTTCTCCGTGCAGCAACTGTGCACGGTGTCGTAGTGGTTTGTGTAATTTTTGGACTGCTTCATTCGAATGCCAGTGCCGTGCCAACAGGTTTGTTATGGATTGGACGCGCGAGATTCAAATAAGCTTTGATTCGCTTTTCGTTGGCCGGAACGGGGGCCAATTTGTGTCCGGTCGATGGGTATTTTGTCGCTGAGGATGCGCTCGCAGGTGTGCAAAATTGCAGACGAAGTGACTTCTCAAACAGGACGTGCGATGTCAGCGCACCGCCATGGACCTATTTGACCGAAAAGCACCCGCGAAGGACTCTGCAAGCGTTGGCAACTCAGCGAGCGACCAGGACTCGGGCGTCACAGGCAAGCGCGGTAGCCAGAGCGCGAGTGTGACCGCTGGAGTTCCGCTGGCAGAAAAGCTGCGGCCTGAGACCATAGAGGACCTCGTAGGACACGAGCAGACTTTGGGTACATCCACCGCGTTGTATCGCGCGATCACTGCTGATCGCTGTCCGTCGATGGTACTTTGGGGGCCACCTGGCTGCGGCAAAACGTCTGTTGCGCGACTGATCGCAAAACATTCAACCGCTAGATTTACAGTGATATCCGCTGTGTTGTCTGGCGTCGCGGAGCTCCGCGCGGCGCTGCAAGCCGCAGAGCTCGCCCGCACCAACGGAACGCGAACGATTCTGTTCATTGACGAGATCCATCGGTTTAACAAAGGCCAGCAGGATGCCTTGCTGCCGCAGCTCGAAGCTGGCGTGGTCACCTTGATTGGCGCAACCACTGAGAATCCTTCGTTTGCGTTAAACTCGGCGCTGCTCTCTCGCATGCGTGTGGTTCGGCTTGAGCCGCTGACGGACCAGGCGCTCACTCAAGTGCTCACACGCGCTGCCGTCGCCGAATCAATCGCAATTTCTCCCGAAATATTGCAGGGCATCGTCCGCTGCTCCGACGGCGATGGTCGACGCGCCCTCAACCTCTTTGAGCAAGTGGTCTCTCAAGCCAAGCACGGCGCAGAGCTCTCACTCGATCTGCTCACACAGCTTACGCAGTCGCGCTCCATTCGTTATGACCGCGCTGGAGAAGAGCACTACAACGTCTCAAGTGCATTGATTAAATCGCTTCGGGGAAGCGATCCCGACGCCAGCTTGTACTGGGCGGTTCGAATGGTTGAGTCCGGCGAAGATCCACTGTTTGTTCTACGCAGGTTGCTCATTTTTGCCGCCGAAGACATCGGGATGGCCGACCCCCGCGCGATTGAGACAGTGGCGGCGTGTGACCAAGCCTTTCAGCGCGTTGGCCTTCCAGAGGGGATGATTCCGCTGGCGCATGCGGTGACGTATCTGGCGTTGGCGCCGAAAAGCAAAGCCGTCTACCAGGCCCTTAAAGCGGTGCAAGAAGAGCTCAAGCGGTCTGGTGCCCTGCCCGTCCCGGGACACATTCGACAGAGTGCAACCAGCGGGACCTATCAAGATCCGCAGCAGAGCGCTGAAGGGTGGCTCCCGGCGCACTACCTCCCGACCGCGTTGCAGACGAGGTATTTCTACGTTCCGACCAACCGGGGCATGGAGAGCAAAGCAAGAGAGACGCTCTTCAAACGACGGGCGATTCGAGACGCAAACAGCGGCTAAGAGCGGGTGACGCTGGCGCTCAAGTTTCGTCGCAGGCAGGTTCACACCGGCGGAGTGCGGTAATGAGATGAGGGTTCATCGCAGGCAGGTTCACAGTGGCGCTGTGCGGTAATGCGATGAGGACAAGCCTCCTCGCATGTGCCTTCGCGAAGCGCTCAGGAATCCCCTCGTCATTGGCATTCCTCAGGGTT
>JANNCG010000008.1:0-3385 GCA_031386385.1 Myxococcales bacterium | reverse complement strand
GGCGATGGTTGCAGGGAAGCTCGATTGCAGAGGGACAGTTGTTTGGCGGTTGTATCGAGGTACTCGAGTTTTTTCTCAAGGGAACGGTCTATTGGCCAACGGCAGACTTCTGGCGAGACAAGATCCTTTTTCTGGAGACATCAGAAGACAAACCGACCGTCAGCACCGTGAAGTACATACTGCGTGGGCTGGGAATGCAGGGTGTGTTTGATCGCGTGTCTGCGCTCATTTTTGGAAGAGCACGAGACTACAGTCCGAGTGAAAAGGCAGCGATGGATGAGGCAATCGTCACCGTGGTCGCGCAAGAATTTGGCCAAACGACGATGCCGATCGTCTCAAACATGGACTTTGGTCACACTGACCCTCAGTGGATATTGCCCCTCGGTGTTCGCGCTCAGATCGACTGTACCAAGAGCACCTTTTCGCTTCTTGAGTCGCCGTGTTCGTAGGCCATCGCACCGTTCGCGCAGTCGGCCCGCGATGGCGTGGGCGCCGTCTCTGCGGCGCATTTGTGGAGACGTATAGATAGTCGTTGCGCCGTGTACATACGCATTGTTGGGTAAAACTTAGTGCGATACAGTTTCATGCATATGAACACCGAACAACCCCATGGTCGTCGCTCTGTAGTCTTTGCAGCGGGACTGTGCATCCTCGCGCTTGGAGTGGTGCAGTGTGGCGGGGGAGCCGTGAGCAATGAGGCCTCCGCACGCCGCGCGTACTTCGGGCTCGACAAAGCGGTCACCCGCGCTCTCACCCTGGCGTTTGATGGCTTCAACGCGGCTTCTAGCGCCAACATTCCGCCACAAACGGGGATGGCTGATGTGATGGGCACGATGCTCGTGGATGGCCAAGTGTCAAATGGGATGAGCATGAATCGTGAGATGCGGCTCAACGTATCACTTACAAACTATCAGGACATGGCGACGGACTCGGTGGACGGAGGGATGAGTACGCCCATTCGGTTGACGTATGACAAGCCCGAGGATGCAGGCACTCCCTTGTCGCTGTCGCTCTCGCTTCGTCCGGGCACGCAACCCTCACTGACTGGGACGTTCTCTGGGACCGTTCGCATGAGCGGCGAGCTCACCGGCTCTGTGACGATTTTCTTCGGAATCACCGGTGAAGTGCGGGCCGTGGCCGGGATGGGAATGCGCTTTGAGCGTGTCCCCGGCACCACGCGCATCGCGGGGACCGTGATGTCTTCGTTCGGTACGTACAACGTAGACATCATGCGCTGAAGGGGGCTCTGACTCGCCCACTACGCCATCACGGACACGCGATGCTTCGCTCAAATCTCAGCATATCGCCGTAGCGAACACGAAGCCGAGGGCACGCTCCTGCGCGTACTGCATATGAATCGCACGTTTGTGCGTTGGGCTGCTGGGACAGCTGCAATGTGTTGTCGCAGCAGCGAATGGCACACAAGCACGCAGGCTCACTTCGGCAGTCTACAAACGAGTTAAAACAGTTTTCTCCTCTGGCCGTCGCACAGCATCCGTCGTTTGGCATGACCAGACAGCTGCTAGGATCGTTGCAGGCGTTCTCTAGCGCAGGGCTACAGCACCCGTCTCCGACCATTCGTGACTGCGCACAGTCGTTGTCCTGGCACCATGTAGTGTTCGGCGCACAGCACCCATCTCCATGGATGTTGCCGATACCCAGGCACCGATTCTGCGGGTCAGGAATATCGATCGGTGGTGGCAAAACCACGTCAATGCTCTGCACTGGGACGTCGCTCTGTGCGTCGGCTGTTGCGCTGGGGACGTCACGAGACATTGACACGCTGGGCACATCAGAAGACAGGCCCGCGTCTCCGCCGAGGGGGAGGTTTGCTCGTCGATCAGGGACGCAGCTGCCGGCACGACCGCACGAAAAATCCGCCGGGCATGGGTCGACACGCGAACGGCACTGGTCTGCTAGAAACAACTCAAGAATGGAGGTGCGTCCAGGGACAAAGCTCGCCACGGCGCGGACCGTAAACAGCCGGTTCATCCCGTCGATCGCAGTTGCTTCAACGGTCACCGCGCGTGAGGTGTCTCCGCGGAGCGGCTCAATCGAAAACAGATCAAGCGGAAAATACCTCGAGGGCCCCATCGTCTCTATCGCAAGTTGCACTGGGTAGCGCGCGCGCTCCATCCCCTCTTGCGAGCGCACAACGAGCTCAATCGCGTTGATTCCACCCATCGCGCGAACCTCCATATCTGAGTCTACTCGTACGATAATTTGCGTGCGTGAGCCAGCCATGCAGGACGCTGTGGATAACGAAATAGCAAGTAAAAATGCAGACCGAAGAGTCATAGAGATTTCGCCTCCACGTTGGCGAGTGGCCCCACGAAGGGCGCCTCTACGCGCGTTGCGAGGATGACAGCGGTGGTGATCCCTGCCGCGATGGCGATGCCTACGCCGGTCCAAAACAAGGGATGTCGTAGCACCGAACGCTGTGGCTCAAGAAGCACGTTAATCAACACATCTTGGTTGTTGCTAACCTGCAGTGAGCGCGTGAACGATTCAAATCCGCTCGCGATCACATCAATGCGATGTGGACCGTGCGGGACCAGCTCATCGGCGTGGCCTTGGCTCACGTCTGAGCCATCAATCCGAATCATGGCTTGCTCAGGCTGCGCTCTCACCACAATCCGCGCGCCAGCGGCTCGAAGCGGAACAAACAACCGCACCGCCATTCGTACCCCCGCTTGCGCCCGAATGGTCCGTGTCACCGCAGCACGACCCTCGCTCATGGCGGTCACGACATGCAATCCCGGATCCACCCACTGAACTGTCTGAGCGCGACTCTCAACGTCATCAATGAGCAGCGTCGCTGACTGGGGCTGAACGTCAATCACCAGCGCCCCTAGCTGTGCTCGTAGCTGCTGCACCGAGGTGCGCGCCAATCGCACAACATCCGGCGCCGTCGATGGTGGCGCGATCGCGATAAACCTCTCAAACGCCTCTGCAGCATCGCGCAGTCGTCGCACCTCGCGATACGCGATCGCAAGGTTGAAGTGCACCGATGCCGATGGACCCAGCGCCCTTGCTTGCTCAAACTCGGCAATCGCTTCGGACCATGATCCGCGATCTGCCAGCGATATTCCACGATCAAAGTGCTCTCGCCCGGGATCCGAGACCACCGTGTCCGTGGGTGGGTGCGCCCCCGGCCTGGCCGGCGCTTGAGCTTGCGCGCGACTAGCTATCGCCTCGACGATAAGGATCACAGAAAAAACCGCAGCGCGGGGAGAAAAAAACATGGATAGATTGTATGATTCTTTAATAATGTCTGAGAAGCAACTGTGTTGCAGAGCTGTTAGTGGGTGATCGATGGGTGCTCGAACTGCTCGAACCGCCTGAACTCGTGTGGGGTCTCGATGAGCCGTTGCTTCTACGCGCG
>JANNCG010001433.1:0-4254 GCA_031386385.1 Myxococcales bacterium | reverse complement strand
CTCGAATCTCTCGGCGGTACCGCCGATATCCTGGCGCCTCCACGACCAACTCGTGCGGGCCTGCGGGCGCATCAGTCTCGGCATTTCCCTGGCCAATCACAAGCGAATCGAATCGGACACTCGCAGACGGCGGGTCGCACTCTACAGTTACCCGCCGCCTCTGCTCTTCGCGCTCTAAGCGCAACTCCAACATCATGGAGGCTCCTCGCCTGACCTCAAGCGCGCGTCGCTCGGTGCGATGCCCCGGTGCCTGCACAACCAACTCATGGCGACCGGGGTCGACCTCCGAGTCGTGCGAAGTGAGTGGAACGCCATCAAGAATGATCGACGCCGTTGAAGGCGTGACGTTGAGCTCAAGGTGAGCGACCGCAGCGTCAAGCTCGGTCATGTAGTTGCGAATTTCTGTGGTCCGCTCTGCGCTAAGCGAGCTTCCGGCAAGCGTGATCAATGCTCGAAATGTCCCGCGCGCATCTCGTACGCGACCTACCGCTCGTTGGGCGAGGGCGAGATTGTACAGCACCGGCGGAGTCGCTTGGATGTCACGTGCCCGCTCAAACTCTGGCAGCGCCTCAAGCCAACGTCCCGCCTGCATCAGCGTCACGCCAGAGTCAAAGTGCGCTCGCGCTTCGGCGTTGGGGCGTGGGGTGTTTGCGCTCTGAGCAGAGACACTATGGCTGAATAAAACCAAGCAGAGTGTCGACAGCGTCAGCGTACGGAGCGGAGAGGTAGATCTCATGTCACAAAGCAGTCAGGGGGTATAAGTTAGAGTTGATTGAAGTCCGTCGCCGGCCGCGGGCCGGTGTGGGGGCGTGCCGTATGGCTCTCGACCGGAGTCGTCGCAGTCCCGGTGTTTGTTGCGCCGTTGCTCGTGGCGCCGTGCTCAGGCAACCGCCTCGCAGCCCGAGGGTTAGGCTCGCGCACAATCACTGCGACTGCCGGTGCGACGCTCGGCGGTGCCACCACCGGTGCGGCAACGGTTGAACCGGCGGCTGGCACAGCTGAGACGCTTGGAGTGGGTTCGGTGCGCGGCGTTGGAGGGACTTGCACGGGTGTTTGCGTTGCTTGGGCGCTCAGTGTTGGCACGGTCGTTGTCTGTGTTTGTGGTCCCGCGTAGATGATCGTTCGCCGTGGCTGTTCGGGGGCGCGAGTGGCAAGCCAGCCCGCGAGCAACAATAACGGGATCGCAAAAACCGTGACCCCAATCACAATGGCCCTGTTTTTTGAGCGTCCTTCAACCACCACAACGGGTACTGCTTCGCGCGATGCAGACCCGTCTAACACGCCAGTCTGCGGCGGAACTGTTGGCTTGCGTCCGACCGCGGACGAAGGCTCTGCAAACCGCCGTGCGCCATCAGAGTCCACCGCCTCAGGAGGCACAATGCTCTCTGGATAAAGGGCAAGGGGATCTCGCACCGGATGCCCTTCGAGGTCAGTGGGTACGCCCGGCGACGACTCGTTGAGGAGCTTGTCTCGCGCAGCGATTTTTTTCGCAAACTGAGCGTGCATGAGTGTGGCGACCTCTTCGGCCCCAGCGGGTTGACCCGTCGTGACGACAAAACGATCAAGCTCTCGGGCAAACTCTGCTGCGGTTTGGTAGCGCTGTTCTGGATCTCGATCGAGCGCGCGCAGAACGATCTCAGCGAGGGCTGCTGGGTAGTTCGCTCGTACGGATGCGGGCGAGGGGATGGGGTCTTGCAGCACTGCACACATGGTGGCGGCCTCGTGCTCGCGTTGAAACAAGCGTTTTCCTGTGGTGATTTCCCACAGGACAATGCCCAACGCGAAGATGTCAATGCGACGATCGGGTTCACCGTTGCGCAGCTGCTCAGGCGCCATGTACGACAGCTTGCCTTTGATAATCCCAGTCGAGGTCCGCTCACTGGTGCGGTCGACACTCTTGGCGATGCCAAAGTCCACAACCTTTGTCACTCCGTCATACAACACGAAGATATTTTGTGGAGACACGTCCCTGTGTACGACGTTGGCGAGCGTCCCATCGGGGAGCTTTAACTCATGTGCTGCATGCAGGCCTCTAGCGGCATCTGCGACGATACGCGCCGCAACGCCGTTGGGCATCCCACCGTGTTTTTGGACGTGCCGATTGACGGTGCTGAGGGACTCGCCATGCAAGTACTCCATCGCCCGAAAGTAGGTGTTTTCAGCGGTTCCGAAATCTAACACAGAGCAGATGTTTGAGTGGTTGAGCTTTGCAACCAGCCGCGCCTCGTCTAAAAACATCCTGACAAACGTGCGGTCGAGTGCCAACTGCGGGTTGATCACCTTCACCGCGACCCACTTCTCAAACGCCGCATGACCTCGGGCTTTCGCGAGATACACAGACGCCATTCCACCGGTGGCCAATCGCAGTCGCAGCTCATAACGACCAAGCGTGACGGCGCCAGCGGTTGTTGCTTCGTCACCAGCGGAGGCTAAAGTTGAGACGGGTCGCGCACTCACGGTGATCGCAAGCATAGCAAGTCTGCTGGCAAATCACCCGTGCGTTTGCTTCGCCCAGCGCCGTTCGCGCGGCGTGTTGAGGCCCCGAGCGCCGCCCCGACTGCTTGCCTACGTTGGGTGACAAGGCGACAAAATTCGCCAAGGGGACTCGGCGCCTGGCGCTTGGCGGCTAGCGCAGCGTTGGGTTGAGATAACTGACGATATCGCTCAAGTCTTGATCGCTCAACGTTTGCGTTGAGAAGGGCGGCATCACGCCGGCGAAGCCCAAAAACGCGCCATGTCTGGTTTTCTCGACAAATACCTGTCGAAGTGAGTCCATCGTATAGCCCATCGCTGCGGTGTGTTCTCGCTCGGTGTCTGCCGGTAGGACACTCGCTCCGGTGACAGGAGGTGTCACACCCATTGCGGCATCGCCGTGACAGTTGGCGCACGCAAGCCTCCAGGTTCGAGCACCCTTTGCGGCATCACCCATTGCGGGCACGGCCACCGTTTGCGGAATCGTAAACGACACCCTGAGCGATGAGGCCCCAGCCGTCTGGTTGAGCGAGTCCAAAAACACGTACAACTCAAGCGAGGACGCGCTGCTTGTATCGAGCGTCCCGCCGCGCATAAATTTTCGGTAGCACAGGGCAACAGCTTCAGAAAAAGTGCCTATCGTGCCGCCCCAAAAGTCCGGACGACGTGTCGATCCTGCCAGCGAACCACCAGGTAGAACTGATCCGATGCGGTCTTCAGCGCCGACACGATGACAACTGGCGCACGCGTATTGGTTAAACCGTGAAGACGAAAACCCCGGGTCCGCAAACACCGCCGCACCTCGGGTGACGGGAGTGGACTCGGCAGCGCAACCTAGCTGCACAAGCGCGACGCCGAACCAACACAACAATTTGTAAATTTGCTTGTAGATCACCGGTTGGGCCTCGGCACAAATGCCACCGCATCGGGGTATGTTCCGACGTCAGAACGTCCCAGGGTCGCAAGCGTCTCGGGGTTGATCTGGAGCAGAGTGCCGGGCGCAGACCGCGTGAGCGTGTGCACGCCCTCGCACACCAGGTAGTAGTCCCCCTCTGGCGAGCGTGTGATTTGATGAGGTAATTTGCACTCATCAGGTGCGAATGCCCGAACCCGCTCGATCGCGAGTGTCTCGCGATTCACGCGCAAGAGTTGGTCGGGGCTCTGCGTCGGGACAAGCAGCGCCCGTTCGTCCTGCGTGAGTATGGCGAAAAACGCTGCCCCGCCAACACGCACAGACCGGCTGCTATCAAACTGCACCGAACCATCAACCGGATTCACAGAAAACTCACGCACGTCCCGTCCCTCGAGGTTGCCAACCCAACCACGGGATCCATCGCGGCTTACGGTGACTGAGTAGGGGCCATATTGCAAAATGGGCAAGCGTCCCGCCCCGGGTCCAACAGGAAATATCCTCGGAGCTAGATTCGCCTCGCGCATATCGAGCACCGCGAGCGAGTCCTGCCCGTTGCACGTGACATACCCCCAGCGACCGTCGGGCGAAAACGCTGCACCGTGGGCGGCAAGACACGGCCGCGCAAAGCCGACGCGTGTGAGCGACGGTAGCTCGTGCACCGTGACCGCACTCTCGGGGACCGCTCCGTCGACGACCAACACGCGGCTGAGCTCAAAGTGCGTGACCATCACGCGGTTTCCATCTGGGGAGAGCAGCACGTCGCCTGGGTTGCTCTCGACGCTCGTCTGCGCCAGCAATCGAAGTCCATCGAGTGAATAAGAAGCGAGAATTCCCAGCTGATTCGAGGCACCGTGGTTGCCGGGGGGCCC
>JANNCG010001422.1:0-5992 GCA_031386385.1 Myxococcales bacterium | reverse complement strand
CGCGCGGCGTGCTCTTTTTGGGTGTGCAGGGCTGCGGAAAGAGCCTCGCGGCCAAGTGTGCTGCGACCTACTTAGGGCTGCCTCTGGTGAGGCTCGATCTTCCTCGTGTGACATCGAAGCGCGCCGCTCAATCAGCCAAGTCTTAAAGCTGTCGAGCCCACCGAGGGCGTCAAGTGACTCGGGGTCATCTATGAATTCAACCCCCAAATCCTGAGCAAACATGCGCTTTTTCTCGTGCACTAAGATGGCCAGTGCGTTGCCCTCGCCCGTGGGGTTGTGCGCGATGGCTCTTGAAAACGCGCGCTTCGCCTGCGACCGTCCGAGCCCAGCGGCTGCTAACACCAGACGATCACGGATCACCTCAGCGATTGGCTCTGCGAGCTTAAACTCAGCGCAGAGCTCAACAAACACTTCTGCGAGCTCGCCGATCGAAGGCGGACCCACGTCCACCCGCGCGGCTTCTTGGCTCAACACAACGGACAGTCCCGGTGTAGGAGTCACCAGCAACAAGCAGCGATCGTTGGCCGCGAGCCAGGGGAGCATGTCACGGAGCCGTCGCTCGACGTTGTGCTCTTTGAGGCTGTGGTGAAAATCGAGCAACGCCACCACCAAGGGGCCCTTGTATTGTGCAATCGCGTCCAGCGCTTGAATGGGATCTCTCGCGGAAGGGTTGATGGGATCCAGCCCCCGGTGCAGCGACCAATAGGTGAACCCCGCGCCCACTTTATGAGCAAATCGCTGTGCAATCTCGAGCGCGCGTGGCTCATCGACTGTCACCATTTCAACCAAGCATGCGCCCGAGTCCCACAGCTCTGCGAGCTCTTCGACCATCGACGCAGGTGTGGGAACCTGATTGCTTACCTGTTGTACCGTACCGTGCTCCATCTCGCTATCCTCCCGCCGCGTCGCTTGTGGCGCTCAGCGCTTCTTCGAGTGTCGTCAACCCAAGGGCCACTTTGCGAATGGCGTGCTCTCGCAGCGACCTCAGTCCATCTTGCCGCGCCGCCCTTGCGAGGGCCGCAGGGGCGGCCTTGTCCGCGATCATCTCTTTCATGTGTGCGTTAACACCAAATAGTTCAAAAAGCCCTGAGCGACCGTAGTACCCCGTGTGGCGGCATCGAGGACACCCCAGACCCCTGCGCGCCAACAAGCGACCGGCATACTCTTCGGGGTGCTTCACTCCGAGCTCAATGAGCTCATCGGGGGTTAACACCACATCTTCGCCGCAGCTGTTGCACACACGCCGAACCAATCGCTGAGCCAAAACACCAGCCAATGTCTCTGCGACCAAAAACGATGGGACCTTTAAGTCCATCAGCCTTGCGACGGCCCCAACGCTGTCGTTGGTGTGCAAGGTCGAGAGAACCAAGTGCCCAGTGAGCGCAGCTTGCACGGCTTCTTGCGCGGTCTCTTCGTCGCGGATCTCGCCAATGAGAATCACGTCGGGGTCTTGCCGCAGGACGTGCTTGAGGGCTTCGCCGAAGGCGGTTCCGGTTTTGGCGTTGGCGTTGACTTGGTTAAACTCGTCGGTGATCACCTCGATGGGGTCTTCAATGGTGGTCACGTTGACCTCTGGCGAGGACACCGACCGCAGGGCCGAATATAACGTTGTCGTTTTGCCAGATCCCGTAGGACCGGTCACCAAAACTAGCCCGCTAGGCCGCGCGAGCCAGCGCTCAAACACCGGGCGTTCGTCCTCGAGAAATCCTAGCTCACCGAGGTCCTTCAAGAGCATGGACGGCTCCAGAATTCGAATCACGATCTTGTCGCCAAACGCCGTCGGAAGTGTGGACACTCGCAGGTCCATCTCGATGTCGCTGCGCGCGATGCGAATGCGTCCGTCTTGCGGCTTTCGCGAAGAGATATCCAACCGCGCCATCACCTTCACCCGATTGGCCAACGCGTCATGAATCGTCCGCGGAACCCTATACACCCCGTGCAAAATCCCATCGATTCGCATGCGCACAATGGTCTCTTCGCGCCGTGGCTCAATGTGGACATCCGACGCTCGTTGATCAAACGCGTAGTGCAGCAAGTACTCGACCGCTGACACCACCGGAGCTGAGCCCGCTTCGAGGTGATCTTGCGAGCCAACGTTAATTAATTTCTCAAGCGTGGCGCTGCGGGTTGAGCCCAGCTGCTCAGTCGCGTCACGAATGGACTGACGAAATCCATACACTTCGCTGATCGCGCGGTGCACATCCGCCGGCGCCGAGACCACCCGCGAGATCTCGCCTCGGGTCAGCTCACGCAGCGAGTCCAAAAGATCGTCATCGAATGGATTGCCGACGGCCACCACGATCGCGCCCTGCGGATCCCGCTCTAACGGGATAAAGTTATGCCTCCGTGCAAAGGGACGCGACACGGTGCGGGTGACCAAGTTCGCGTCTATTTTTAGCCGATCGATCCTTCGATATGGCATCGCCAGATCCACCGCGATCAACTGCGCGAGTTTGTCCTCGTCAATCAGCTCAGGTCGCCGCCGCGTGTCCGGAAACTCATACGAAGCCACAAGCTCAATCGGCGACAGCTCACGCTTGCGTGCGCCCACACCGAGCTCTCGGGCGAGCCTTAGTCGTTGCATCGGCTCGCGCGCATACACCAAGCGCTTTTGGTCATCGGTCAAAAGTTTGTTTTTGAGCAAGAGCTCAACCAGATAGTCCAGCGAGAGCTCGGCTGCGCGACGTCGTGCCATGAACTGGGAGTGTACGTTGAGCGATCACCCCGGGATAAGCACCATTCACAACAAACTGCGGACCGTTCGCCCGGTTGGCAGCCCAGCAACGTGTGAAATCCCGGCAAGGTACTCATGAAGACCCATATCGAGTAATGTTCGCCGCTCTCATGCAGTCCCATCGCACTGACCTCCCGTACTTGTTGAAGGACACCCTTCGCGAAGCCGCCCGCTCGTGGCGACTGCCCGCGACGGTCGCGCTCGGGGTGGGGTTTGGCTTCATTGAGCGGGCATACACCGGCAACCGACTGGGCTTGGTGTTTGGCGTGGTAGCTGGGCTGTACACGCTGTTTTTGGGACCACTGCCGTGGCGGGTGCTTGTTCCGCTTGAGGAGGACGGGCAGCGGGTGCACAAGTTTGTGCGCTGGATGTTGGCGGCGGCGATTAGCTTGGCGTTGTTTGCGCTCTTGGTGATCCCTTACGCGTACGTCGCAGACGCGTTTGCGGGCGCTCGTAGCTATCTGGTCTCTCGTCCGCGCGAGCTCGCGGTCTCAACTTTGCTATTTTTGGTGGGCGGCTGGGGCCTCGCGCGCGACGTGCAGCTAGAGCAACGGTTTGACCGCAGTGAGCGACGACAAGGACGGCTCACCGCAGAGCTCGAAGAAGCCAGGCTCTATGCGCTACGTGCCGATCTCGATCCGCACTTTTTGTTCAACGCGCTCAACGCCATCGCGAGTCAATGCACAAGCGATCCCTCGGGAGCCGAGGCCAACATTGTGCGCCTGTCGTCACTTCTACGAGCGATTTTAGACACGCGACGACAAGTTGTGCATCCGTTGGACGAAGAGCTTTCACTCGCGCGGGACTACCTGGGTCTGCTCAAAGCAAGGTATCCAGAGCTAACTTACGTTGTAAGTGAGCCGTCGGATAGCGACCTTTTGTCCGTGCGGGTTCCGCCGTTGTTGTTGCAGCCGCTGCTCGAAAACGCGGTTCGCCATGGCAATCACGCGCTGGGTCCCATTGAGCTGACGATCACCGTCAACGCTGGTGTCCTAGAGTGCACGGTCAAATCTCGCGGGGTTTTTCGTGGCGAGCGCGAAGGCGGGATGGGGCTTGATTTGGTTCGCCGGCGCGTCGAGATGGCCTACGGCGACGAGGGGTCTTTCACGATTCAAACCGAGGACGGCGACACTACCGTCGCGCGCATTTTAGCTCCCTCACTCTACAAACCGGTAACAACAAAATGACTGACAAATCACCGACCGAATCCAACATTGCGCGCGCCATTATTGTCGACGACGAGTCCCCGGCGCGAGAGCGCCTCAAGCGCATGGTCCTTGAGTTTCTTCCTGGCCGGGTTGAGCTTGTGGGCGAAGCCGCTGATGGAGAGAGCGCCCTGGGGCTGATCGCTGAGCTTGATCCTGACCTGGTATTTTTGGACGTGCAGATGCCCACACTCGATGGCCTCACTATGGTCGCGAGGATGCCGCAGCCGCAGCCGTATGTGATCTTTACCACCGCGCACGACAAGTACGCGATTGACGCTTTTGACGCTGGAGCGGTGGACTATTTGTTGAAGCCCTTCGACTCCGTGCGGTTGCTTAAAGCGGTCACTCGCGCAGAGTCACGGGGGCTGCGAGAGCGCGCGGGAGAGGTGCTCGCGCCGCTGATCGCGCAGGTACGAGCAAGCAGACCTTTGGCTGATAAATTGCCCGTGAATGTGAGCGGCCGTGTGGTGCTGGTCCCCGTCGCAGAGATCTCGCACTGCACCGTTGAGCACGAGCTGGTCGTGGTGTACACCCGTCGGCAGACGTACACGACGGACTACACCCTCGCGGCGCTAGAGGCTCGGCTGGACGCGTCTCGATTTTTTCGCGCGCACAGAGCCCTGCTCGTGAATTTGGATCACGTCTCGGCCATTGATGATCTCGCGGGAGGACGGACGCAGTTGGTCACGGACGCGGGCGCGAAGCTGGTGGTGTCACGACAGTCGTCGCGAAAGCTGCGGACGATTTTGGCGCTGTGAGCGGTGTTGGTGCGGACAGTAGAACCTTAGGTGGCGTGCTTCAGCGCAAGAAGCTCTGCTGCGAGCTTTTGTGTTTCGCTCTTTAAAAGCCGCACCTCGATCATGGTTCGCACGCGCCCGAGGACATCGGACAAGTCGAGCGGTTTGCTCACAAAATCCCTCGCCCCCGCCCTCAGCGCACGGAGTTTGTGACCCGGTTCGGCGGTGATCACCAAGACGGGTAGATCTCCATCGGGCTCAAGCTCTTTCAGCTGCTCCATCACTTCGAAGCCGTCCAGGACGGGCATCTTGAGATCAAGGAGGATCATGGCGAACTGATGCTCGCGATGAAGCCCACACACATCGACAGGGTTCGTTGTCGACTGAAAAGCCATGTACCCCGCAGCGCGAAGCATTTGCTCGAGGATCAGGACGTTGGCTTCTTGATCATCCACGATCAAGATTTTTGCGTTAAGCACATCAAGTGTTGTGACCATGTCATTCTTTCGTAGGGACTTCGGGCTCGGCCACCACGAGGGCAGCGTCGATCGCGTTCATGAACTCGTTGACGTTGATGGGTTTTGTGAGATAGCGCTGAAATCCCGCAGCCAAACCTCGCTTAATGTCTGCCGGAAGCGCATTGGCGCTCAGCGCAAACACCGGAATCCGCTTCGTTGCCGGGTCGTCTCTCAATACCTTTAGTACGTCATACCCGCTCATCCCGGGCAGATTAATATCAAGGACAATCAAATCTGGAAGTTTGGCGCGAGCTAACTCAACACCGAGAGCGCCGTTCATTGCGCTGATCAAATGCAGGTCTGCGCGGCGAGCGAGGAGTTTTTCGACCAGCTTTAAGTTAGCCGAGTTGTCCTCAACATACAGCACAGTGCGAGAGCGTCTCTCGGACACGACGGCTGGGACAACCGGAGCGATCGGCCCAGCCTCAGGGAGTGCATCAGGAACTGTCGCAGAGCGCACCTCAAACCAGAACTCACTGCCCTGTCCAACGACGCTCTGGACGCCCATCACCCCGCCCATCGCCTCGACCAGGCGCTTGCTCGTGACGAGACCAATTCCGGTCCCCTCTTCAACGCCACCCTCCTGACCGAGACGATTAAACGGCTGAAAGAGCTGGGCGAGTTTTTCTGGAGACAGACCCGGACCGGTATCCTGCACGCTGAAACGGACAGAGTCGAACCCGACTTCTTTGCTACTTACCAGCACGGCACCTTCGACGCTGTTGTACTTATTCGCGTTTGAGAGCAGATTGATGATGTTATGTTTCAAGCGGGTTTTATCTGCGATAACGTACA
>JANNCG010001411.1:0-2319 GCA_031386385.1 Myxococcales bacterium | reverse complement strand
CCGAAGCGGTGTGACAGTGGCTCCTGCGATCGTCCTCGCGGGCGGGACTGCAAGCGATCAGTTTGGCTCGTCTGTCGCAGGCGCCGGCGATGTCAACGGGGACGGTTTCAGTGATCTCGTCGTGGGTGCTCCTGGCGCGTCTCCAAGCGGACTCGGCGAAGCAGGGACTGCGAGTGTTTTTCTTGGAAGCGGGAGCGGAATAGCTGCGGCTCCTGCAGCTGTGCTCCAGGGCGCTGCGGCAAGCGACCGCTCAGGTGCGTCCGTCGCGGGAGCCGGAGACGTCAACGGCGACGGTTATTCGGACCTCATCGTAGGAGCGAATACCGCCTCTCCGGCAGGACGCTTTCGAGCAGGAACGGCAACAGTCTATAACGGAAGCGCGAGCGGAATTGCAGTAGTTTCAGCACGGCGACTCGACGGCTCTGCGGTCGACGATTTTTTTGGAACCTCAGTCGCGGGTGCCGGGGATGTCAACGGAGATGGTTTTGCCGATCTCGTGGTCGGAGCCTATCTCTCTGATCCCGGCGGACGGATAAATGCTGGGACGGCGAGTGTGTATTATGGAACGATGGCGGGTATCGCCGTGGTCCCGTCGCTCGTGATCGAGGGTCCCGGAGCCGAAGATCGATTCGGTTGGTCCGTGGCCAACGCTGGGGATTTGAACGGTGATGGTTTTAGCGATCTTGTCATCGGTGCGCATGACGCATCGCCTGGCGGACGCCGGCTCGCTGGGACGGCCAACATTTATCACGGCAACGTGATGGGAATTTCAAACACTCAGGCTCGCGTGCTTGAGGGCATTGCGGCAGGCGATGGATTCGGCTTCTCAGTTGCAGCAGCGGACCGATCAAGCAAGCGACATTCGCGGCGGCTGATTCGGTGGTCAGTTGCGATGTAGCGCGAGGCTTCGCGCAGCCCGCGGGTGTAGAAGATCTCTACTACGAGCGCCCCCGAGGTCTGTTGTGGGGAATAACCGAGCACCCCAACGAGCGTTACGTGTTCGCAGCGCCGCTCTCGGCCTACTAAGCACTATGCAATGACTTCGGCACAACAGCATCCACGAAAGAAAGTACGCGGCGTACTCGCCGGCATCAGCGTTGCCCTCGGAATTCTCGACGGCGTGACATGCCAATCTCTCGGGGCTTGGACTGAGGCGATTCCGTTCTTGTTAGTGTTTTGTCTCGCGATCATCGCGCTCTCAAGGCCGCAAGACGACGATCAAGATTTCGCGCTCGCCAGTGCGCTTCGTCCGCTCGCAGCGACACCCATTTTATTCGTAGCCGTGTTTACCCTGTGCAACGAATGGTGGAATCCGATGATGGGTTTCGAAGGAGAACTCTTCAGTGCAGAGGTCTGGGTGGCAACATCGACGCTCATGGTGGGCCTGCCAAGCGGTTGGTTCGTGTGGTTTCTGCTCACAAATTTGGTCAAACGGCCATGGCCCAACCTGTCGCCGAGCACAACAACTCTTCGCAGAATTTCGTTCGCTCTGTTGGTAGTCACCCTCGTCTTGACCGCTCTGGGAGCATATCGACGGATCGTGAAACCCTCCGCTGAAACGGTGCGATTCGCGGCCGTCTCCACGCTAGCGAGCAGCCCATTGCTAGCGACACCGCAAGGGCGAATTGTGATTTCGCGCACCCACGAGTTAAGGTTGTGTCCACCGGTCGCACCGCATTTATCAGCACGCAACGACCGGATCAGCGTCTGTGTTTTTCAACGCTTAACGGGTGCGTTAGTGCCGTTATTTTCCTTCGTTTATCCAGTGAGTCCTCAGGCGCGGATCTCGATTGAGCCGCGGACTGGAATCGTCACAATCACCTCGCGCTCCGAGCGCCAGCGGGGCTGTGCGTCGATTTGGTTTCCAGGGCGCAAAGCAAGCGTTGTCGCTTGCGCGAAGGAGCTGTCGCCAACATTTCCATGGATTCTCATGGGGCTATTTGCAGTTGGATTTGCCCTCTTCGCTACGCGCAATCGCAATCCTTTGAGCTCGCGCTGGATACCCGCGTCGTTTAGCAACGACGAGCTAAGAGCCGAAGACGGCACGAACCTAGCTCTCATGGATGGCGTGAGCGTCCCCAAATACTGGACAAAACTCTGGGTCGTCGTTGAGCCAGCATCAGAACAAAATGAGAGCCCTTTTCGGACAGCCGACCGTTGCCAGGCGATCGCGATCAGTGCGGTGAATCCTGTGCATGAAGAGCGCGTTCGTGTGCTTTGGGGCCTCTGCAGCGCCACGCTGTTGATCACGCCCCTCGTACTTGCCGCGGGCCTTGGGATGCTCACCGACTGATCGATTAGTGTATTGACTATATAACT
>JANNCG010000140.1:0-4754 GCA_031386385.1 Myxococcales bacterium | reverse complement strand
CTAACCGAAGAGTCCATCAACCGCGCCCGTCAGCTACTAAACTCAGGCAACCCTGTTGAAGCTGCGCGACAGCTTATGGGCGTGGCTGAACAAGCACACCTTGTCGATCGCGACTACGACGATGCGATGTTTTTGCTCTCGCAGGCCTTTGTGCAAGCGAATATGGCCCGTGCCGCAGCGACTGTCCTGCTGTACCTCGGACGCGGCGACGACGTGCTTCGATTGGGCGAAGCGGTGAGCACGACGGACATCGCTCGCGCACATTTGTGCGGCAAAAAGCCTTCATTGAGAGAAGCTTCGAAAGCCTTTCGCCTCGCAAACTGGCCCGCTCACGCCGCGATCACCGCTGAGCGATCCGAGGATTTTGTGACCGCCAGAGCGCTGTGGGAAGAGGTCTCGGTGGACTCGCGGCTGCGCACAGATCCCTATGTTGCGGCGCTGGTAAGCTTTAACTCGGGTCGCGTCCTGCACCGTCTCGGCGACGAAGGGGGCGCGCATCGATGCCGAGTGAAGGCGCTTCGGCTGCTTGAAGAAGCGGCCGATGTGCTTGAGACACGGGGGCTGCGTGACCGCGCGTTTGACTGTTTTCAGGTCCTTCTCACGCTGGGTGTGGAGACGGGTTCGTTTGAAAACCTCGCAGAAGGCTACGTGAATTGCGTGCGAATCTTGCGAGAAGATCACCTCAAGCACTATGCGCTGCACTACTACGAAGATTTTATTAAGAAGGCGCATGAGGCCGGTGAGTTTCACGCGGCCGCCACGATGCTTCACGAGGCCGCGGACTATGCACGCGCAGTGGGGCTCAATTTTCACAACGTCCTGCGTGTGCGAGAGGCACAAGCGTGGGAGAAGGCTGCGCGTAATATCCTCGACACAGGAGGCGCTGGCGAGCTCGCCGAAAACGCTTATCTGGCGGCAATCGGCGCGTACTCAAGCGCTGGGATGCACGGAAGCGCGGTAGGTACATTTAAAACTCTCGCGTTTATTGGTCTCGAAGAGTCGCGCACCAAACGATACGCCCGGCTCGCGGAGCGATACACCGACGCGCGCAACGAGGGTGGAGCACTGCCACGACTTCCGGACTATCTGCAACAACCGGTAAAATACCCCGACATCTGGAACGACGACGTCATCGAGTGGGAGTCCGCCGGCGATCCCATCGAGACATGCGGTCAGATCTTGCTTGAGCAGGATCTCCCGAGCTTTGTCCGCCGACGCGCGCTGGTTGCGAGGCTGCAACCCCTCACACATACGTCTCCGACGCACCCCTTAGCCCTCGCGGGATTGAGCGAGAAGCTTGGTCAAGTGGGTGTATATCAGGTGCTTGCTCCGCTTGAGCTTTTATATGACCACACCGCACCGCAGGTTCGAGCTGCAGTGCTGCGGGCGTCGCAGATGCTCTTTTTTAAGCGAACGTTTGTGGTGATCAACAAGGGGGTCGTTGATGCAGATCCGACGGTGCGATCAAATGCCAGGGATGCGGTCTCGCGGATGCATTTTCCTCACGCATTTGATCCGTTGTCGAGACTGCACCGAGACTCGGTTGATCCAGAGGTCCGTCGCGCTGCGCTGGGCTCGATTGGAAAGGTACAGACCATCGAGGCCATCGAGTACTTGATCGGCGTTTTGTCTCACGGATCGACGGAGGATCGACGGGCGGCGTACGAACTTTTGGTGCGCACGGATTTTCAAGATACGGCCAAGACGCTGGTGTTGGCCATCGAGCGCGAGACCGGAGAGCTGCTTCAAGTGCTTCAGCAGATTCGCGTTGCGCGCGGAGATCGATAGTTATTTTTTATCCGCGCTTCTGTCCGCGTGGATCTTTTTCAGCGCGGTGAGCTTGCGAGAGTGCCGTCGTTCAACCTCTTCGACTGAGTGGGACTGAAGGATATTGAGGTCATTTTTTGCGAGGCTTGCAAGCGCCCGATAGTGCTCGTGAAGCGTTCTGAGCTCAGCCTCAGTGAGCTCTTCGACGGCGATCAGTTGATTGCTCGCGCCCTCAATCGCGGCGACGATCTCGTTGAGCTTTAACTGAATCGCTAGTGCGTCCTTGTTTTGCGCACGTTGAATTAAAAACACCATGAGAAAAGTCATGATGGTGGTCCCAGTATTGATCACGAGCTGCCAGGTGTCCGAGAAGTGAAAAAGTGGGCCCGTGGTGAGCCAAACCAGCACCACCAACACGGCCATCGAAAATGCCCAGGCACTCCCTGCCCAGCGAGTCGCGAGCTGTGACCATTTTTCTAACGTTTGACCGATGCGAGACTGTGTTCGGGTCGACTGCATAATGGCGAGTTCTAGCATTATTCGCTGCAAAAATGGCGGGCAACGACGACCATCCAGAGCGGCGATTTAGCCGGGTTGTGGGCCTTCGCGGCGCTGCACCGGTGAACCTCACAACACCTAACGGCTTCGCAAAACGCAGTCGGGCCGGTTGGGGCTGACGCGTTTTTCAACGATGACGATCGGCGAGAGCGGGTCGTGAAGTGATGCTCACTTCCGCACGATTACCTGCAAACACACACACAGATTACGCTGGCATACACGTGGGTGGCAGCTGTATTGCATTGCGTTACACCAGACATGAAACACTCACCCACCCTCTCGCTTTTTGTTTTTGCCGCCCTCTCTGGTTGCGCCGACGAAACGCAATCCAGCGAAGCCAGCGGTGTGGTCGTCACGACGGCCTCCCCTGTGATTGTGACCCTCGGTGGCTTCACCAGCTGCGCCGCCGGTCGCTCTGCAGCCACACCCGCCGAAACAGACCGCTGGGATCGCTCTGTGCGGCTCTCTGAGCGGTTCTCGCGGGGAGATCAACGATGGGTTCGGGGATGCTTTGATCGCGCGTCCCGCCTGTACTTCGTTAGCTCCCAGGCACCCACAGTTGTGCAGTCCACTACGCTCGCAGAGCTCACACCGTTCTTTGACGCTGTGGCGGCGCTGACGGAGGGAAGACAACATCCGTTGTATGTGATGGGTCACTCATATGGTGGATGGCTAGCGATGTATTTGGCTTGGTATTTGCCAACCAATACAGATATCGCTCTGTTGTACGCGGTCGACCCTATCACGCCCGCGCACTGCTCGGCATCAAGCTATCTATGGGCTGTGGCAAACCCGTTTAATGCCAGCGCCGCACTGGCGGGGTGTCAACGAGCGCCTGCGGATTTTACCCTCGCTGATCGCAGCTATCTGCGCGAGCACGTGCGCGCCGGAGGCTGGCGACACTTTTATCAGCGCAACTTTGTTCCGTTGCGGTCGAGCGCTTACACTGACGGAGTGACGCCTCATCGCTCGTACGATCTCAGCCCGATGCTCACGCGCACGGGCGTGTACCCCTCGTGGAACGCGCATGTCGGGATCTCGGAGCTCTCGCTGATCTGGTTTGGATTTGAGAGCTCGATCGCGACCGACTACGGCGGCTGAGAGACCGCAAACTCGACAGAAAATTGGGAGCATTCAGTGACAGCCGGTGGGGGACATCGCCGAGACATTTGACTGCAAAAACTCCCAGTTACCTCAATGTACATGGGTCCTTAATGTCGGGCAGATTCTACCTCTGCATACACTAGACTTCATCGGGGCCCCGTGTGTGGGAGATCGGCTTTTCCGAGGGAGTCCATCGAGACGAACAAACGCCCCAGCGGTCGAAGTGAATTACCAGAACATCTGCTTCTGGCCGAAAACTTCGATGGACCCGAAACAGATGCTAGCGATGAGGACACAATGGTCAATCGTTCGCAATCCACCGGCCAATTCACTGTGTTTTTTGCGCTCATTCTATGCGCTGCCGCAGTGCAGGCGATTCCCGTTCGCAACCGTCGTGTCGTCGCGACTAACACCGTCCGTCGTCCTGCCGCGCCAGTGCCCCGGGTCGCGCTCCAGCTCACCGCCCTGCGGATGGCCGAAGGAATCCCCATGCGCCCCATGCTTCACGCCATCGCTCGAGACTCGTGGCCTTCACTCGTGGCCTGCGTGCAGCAACCTCGACCCCGCGGCGTCGTCTCAATCTTTTTTCACGCGCACGGACGAAGCGTCATTGTGGACCGGGTCACGGGTGCTCCAGCGGGTCGGGACGCCGTGCTTCGACGCTGCATGATCGATGCAACCCAGCGCGCGCACGCTCCCGCTCACGACGAGGCAGACGTCGAAGGCTCATTTGATCTCAGTTTTGACATGCCCGCGCTCTAAACAATACCAACATACTATTGTTGATAGATTATAGTTCGAACTCAGCGATCACCGGCGCGTGATCCGACGCGGTTTCACCCTCGCGCTCGTCGCGATCCACGCTCGCGCTCACTGCGGCGGCGGCGAGGCTCTCGTTGGCTAAAATGTGGTCGATCCTGAGGCCGTCATCTTTCGGAAAAGCTCCCCGGCGATAATCCCACCACGTCAACGGTCCACCCTCGGGATGAAACCGGCGCACCAGATCGGTCAGTCCCAGAGCTTGGAGCTCTAAGTACTTGGTCCGAATCGACTCGTGCGTCATGGCGCCGCCCGCCCACGCCTTGGGGCGCTTTGCGTCGAGATCGTCGGGACAAATATTGTAGTCGCCACAGATCGCAAACGGAGAAGTGTCCTGCAATTTTGCCTGCGTCCAGCGCTGCAACCGCTCAAGCCACGCGAGCTTGTATCGCCACTTGTCGGTCCCCACTTCTGACCCGTTGGGAATATACGCTGACGCGATTCGCACCCCCATCGTCCGCACATAGATCAGGCGTGCTTGTGTGTCCTCGGCCTCTTGGCCATCG
>JANNCG010001406.1:0-6226 GCA_031386385.1 Myxococcales bacterium | reverse complement strand
TCCACCGAGCGCGAAGATCGAGCCCGAGGCCCCAACCAACACCGTGGGATGCAACGGATCGGCAAAGTACACCACGGCCCATCCACCCAAAAATCCCGCCACGACGTACACTATCAATGTGCGAAATGATCCGTAAAATGCCTCACAAAATTGTCCAAATGACCACAGCGCACCGAGGTTAAATCCAAGATGCAACACGCCCGCGTGAAGCAGCCCGTACGTGAGCAGCCGCCACCAGTCATGGCTCATCACAAAATCCAGCGAGAGCACCGCGCCTGAGTGCACCAAGTGTTCGGGGTTGAGGGGATCGCCCCGAGAGCCTAGCCACACGTGCACCGATGCCAACAAAGCAGTGAGCAGATAGGTGAGCCATGGAGTCCCCACGCTTCGTCCCTCAAGGGGCGCAATCGCGGCGAGGGCGCGCGTGTTGGTCTTCAGACGCGTCACCACAGGCTCTACCTCGGCGCCAACGCCAAAGATCGCCATGGGGCGGGGACGCTCGATCACCTGAGTCATCAAGTGAATAGCGTGTTTTGTAGCAGTATTTGCGGGGTTTTCTTTGAGTCCCTGTGCCAGGTATTGCCGCGCTCGAGCGTCATCGCCGGTGCGCCAAGCGCAAAACGCACAGAGCAACAGCGGCTCGCCCGGCGCGAGGTATGGACCTAGTGCCTGCGCCGATTGCTCGGTCTCCGCGAGGGTCGCAAAACAAGCCATCGCGACCACAGCAAGAAGCGCCTGACGGTCTGTATCTTTGAGTGTTGGATCAAGGGCCTCAATCTCGGCCAACAGCGCGCGAAGCTTGCTGGGGTCTGCGTCCACCATCACGCACAGACGCAGCACAAGCGCACCACCACCGGCTGCAATCAGCGCGCCGCGAGCGTGAGAATCCTGCATATTTGCAGTCAGCTCATCGATCTTGCCTTGGGCGTTGAGCACGAGCATGTCGAGGACTTTGCGAAGAAAAATATCTCCGTGAGACAGCTGGTCTAACTGCTGGTCCGTCAGCACCTCGCCCTCGCGAAGCGCCAACAAAAGCGGCAGTGAGTTCAGCTCGCCCCGCAGCTCTCTGGACGGATGAAACAGCACCGCGAGCCGCGCAAACCACACCGCACGCGAGGTGCTGCCCAGACGCGCCGCGCGCCGGCTCGCCCTCTGCGCTCTCATCGGAACCACAAGCAGCACGATCTGCGCCGCAAAAGCGCTCATCCCCGCCCACGCCCGCGTGCTCTCAAATACGTACAACCCCGCAGCGCAATACACCAAAGCGATAACGAGCCACCAATCCCACGCTCTTCGCCTGCCTCGAAACACAGTCAGCGCGAACAGGCTCGTTGAGATCAACGCGACCACCACGAGCACTAAGCTCAAGTCCTTTGGGTTCACTATAAATTCCTACGAGAGAATGGTACCAGCGTCGCTGTGCGGACGTCGGAGTAGATGTTAACGAGATTCGTCCGATCCAGAGTGTTGCGCGGATTTGCTCGGAGGCACGATGGGAGTGGGCGCGATAAGTTTTGCCGGCCGTGGCGCGCCGCTCGGTGGGGCGGGCGCGAGTGTGCTGGTAATGTTCGCCGGCCAAGGATGCTCAACAGACGCGAGGGCGTCGGGCCCATACATGGCGGTGTCCATCTGCATCGCGTGCCGCAGCAACCACAAGAGCAGCGCGACACCCACCGCGAGCACCGCAAGCGACTGAGCCTCCCAGTACGGTCCGCGATAAAACACAGCCCAATCGTAAAATCCGTGGATGAGCACCGCGAGCGCCAGCCCCATCGCGATCACCGCGACCCGACTCTCTTTGCGCACAAACTGCGAGCGCCCCACCCCATAGCCCATCACACCGCTGGCCACTGCGTGCAGCGGCACTGCGGTCACCGCTCGAAGCGCCGCTGTGTGCGGATCCGTCGCTGCAAACACAGCATTTTCGAGCAAACCAAATCCCAATGAGGCCGCGACGCAGTACACGATCCCGTCCATGACGTCTAAGATTCCGGCGCGGCGGCGCGAGTAGGCTAGTACCACCGCGAGCTTGAGGGACTCTTCAACCAAAGCCGCTACGACAAACGCATCGAGAAATCGGCCACCGATCAGCAACGCGTCACCCAACACTTCTCGGGTGACGAGCTCAATCAAGACTGCAGGGGCGCACGCCAATGCCCCCAGCCCGAGCGTTGCGTAGGTGATAACCCTTGGAGTGGGTCGTGAGCGATCAAACATCCGGACGCCCCAGAGAATAACAATCACCGCGGCGATGCTAACGAGTAAGCCAAGAGCGAGATTCGCAAAGGTCATTGAGCGCTAACTACCAGATCCGTTTGTGCTAGCGCGGGCAGCGAGTAAAGGCAATTTTCTCGTGGTTTTTGTGCGACTATCTGTGTTTTATCCACCGACGATTCGCAGCTCTTCGGCGACCAAACGACGTCGCGCAACTGGGGTCCCTACCGACGTCCGCACACATTGGCTCGGTAAATAGCAAGACAGTCCCACCAGAGCTACCACGGTAGCCACTCCCCCTGCGATCTTCGCTCAGTTGAGCGCACTCCGAGATAAAGTCGTACAATTCTGCGAATCACTTGGCTGCGCTCGAATGCGGCACAGAGATTGTACGTATGAGTTGCAAGAGAGAGCAGAGCCATGAACCAGCATCCCCAACCCACTCCCCAACTCCGCCGCGCTCCAAGCGCGCTGTGTGGCGTTTTTGGAGCCTTCTTTGCGCTCTCGAGTCAGGCTTCAACCGCCATGGCCCAAGGCATGGACGCAGGCGCACCTGCGGACGCCGCAGCGCTGAGGGATGCTGGACGACCGGCGTCTACTGCTCCGACGATCGCGCCCATTGACCCGGCAGAGCTGAACCTGATTCGCCCTCTGCTCGCGCGCGGACCGGTGCTTTTGCCGCGCGGGGTCGATCAGTACGCCAACTCTCGTCCCACGATCTATCTGCGAATTAACGCGCCGATGGCCACGGTGCACCGGGTGATTCGCTCGCCGGAAGAGTATCAGTCGTTTGTTCCGGCGCTGTCGGGGGTTGAGCTTCAGGGGTCGGTCGGAAGGCGAACGGCTTTTCGCTTTCGTGCCACCGCGATGATCTTCGACGTCCGCGCGGATGTCCGCGTCAACGCATATAGCGCACAACGAGTGGACGTGGACGTGACCCAGTCGGACTTCGGTCCGGCGGGGACGCGGTGGGAGCTTTTTCCTGATGGCCCCAACACAACCATCGCAGCGCTGACGATCTGGTGTGATCCCTCACGTGCGAGTTGGGCGATTCGTCAGTACGCAAACGCCAGCGCTTATTCAGCCTCAAGCGCGAATATCACCGCAGAGACGGTCCTGGGCTTAGCCGTCAAACGTCGTGCAGAAATCCTCGCAGGCTCACGTTTGCCCGTGCGCCCTGCAGCGCCAACCAACAACGCGCCAACGCTGCAGGGACCCGCGGCGGGACCGTGGATGGAGGTCCTGCGCTCAGGTCTTGATTGCGTCTCCATCGAGCTTGATGCCAACGGCTCAATGCGCTCGATCACCGCTTCACGGTACGTCGTCAGCGAGCCCGATGCGGTGCGAACGCGCTTGATGTCAGCGGAGTCTTGGGGCTCGTATTGGCTCTGGATGCGAGATATTCGGGTGGTCTCGCGAGATGCAAATCGCGTGCGAATCGCCACACATTTGGGCACTCCCCTCGCCGCTGGAGCGGGCGAAGTCGAGGCGCGATTGGACCCCAGCCGCAACACTGTCTACATCGAAGGCCGCACTGGAGCCTTCACGCAAGATCGTCAGCGCTGGGACTTTGTCGGTGCCCCCGGAGGCGGAACCTTTGTGATGTACACCGGGTACAGCGACGAGGCACACGCCGCATGGTTTCAACACATCCTCATGGACCGAGACGTCTGGGCTGTTGCGGGCCTAAGCTCATACTGGAAGGTCGTCATGATCCGCTACGGCCTCTGGGCGATGTGAGCAAGTAGCTTCGCACTGGCGCAGTGCCGTATGTGCGCCGCAGCACAGACAGCGGCGCAACAGCCTTCGCGCGGAGCGCTCAGGAAAGAGATCCGTGATCGCGCGCGCCATCGGGCTACACACGCAACACAATCCGCGTGGCTTTTTCTGCGCTTTCATAACGCTCGGGGTGACACGTAAGCACCACAATTTGCATGCGTTCGGACGCATCTTCAAGCAGCTTGATCACCCGTCGCATCCGCTGCTGATCCGTCGCCACCATCACATCATCGAGCACCAGCATCACCCGCTGCTCTTTGGCTAACACCTCGGCCAACGCGAGCCGCACGGCAAAATGCACTTGTTCGTTTTCGCCACCAGACAACGTCTGAAGCCCAACAGCGTCGGGATCATCTCCCACGCGCGCGTTCATCGGCTCGAAGCTGTCTCCAAGCATGACTCGTACATGATTTCGCTCGGTCCCCTCGATCTGCGAGATTTGCGCGATAATCTCTGCCGCGCGACGCTCAACGTCGACCACCACCCGCGAGACAGCCGCGTCACGTGATCGCGCGAGGGTCTCGTGCAGCAAACGAATCGCGTCCATCTCAAGTTTGAGCTTCGCAAAGTCTTGCAAGACAACTGAGAGTCTCTCTTCGGCGATCGCGATGCGCGCATAGCTTGCCCCACGGGACTGCTCTTCTAAGCGACCTTCTTCAAGCCTCAGCTCGTCGCGAATGGACTGCACGCGGCTCAGCTGCTCTTTGTGCTCGCGCTGCACACTTTGAAGCTTCGCCATCAGTGGTTCTCGCTGAAGTGAGGCTCGCTTCAACCGCTCAAGCGACAGCCGTGCGCCGTCATAAGCGAGCGCCCCGTCATCGATCCTCGCGTGAAGTGTGGACAGGTCCACCAGCGGAGACTCTGCCCTGAGCAGCTTAAGTTTGTCCTCAGCTTGCGCAAAACGGTGCTGCTCTTGCGCTTGGCGCTCATCTTCGGTCGCGACCTTGCTCTCAAGCTTGGCTCGATCACGCATTGCGCGCTCTTTTTGCAGCTGAAAATCTCGCACCGTCGCAAGCTGCTCGCGCTGCAGTCGCAAGCGATCTTCGTGCTGCAAGTCGCCTTCGCTCAGGGCGGGCTCGTTCGCTTGTTGCTCGCGTGCAGTGCTCAACCTGTCGGCGAGCTGCTCGTCGGTTCCGGTGAGGGCGCGAAGGTGGGTGAGGTGAGCGTTGGCTTGGGCCACCGCAGAGACAGCGCGCTCGTACTCAAGATGCATTTTAGACAACACATCGGCGTCAGACGAACCGAATCGCGAGACACATTCGTTGGTTATTTTTGTCGCCGCTGCTTGCTGCGCACGCGCGTCATCGATCCCACTGTCGTCATAGAAAGCGTTCTGCGCGGTAAGTGTCGCGACACCCGCGATCACCAACGTGAGCGTAGGGCCGTCGCTAAACTGCTGGGTCTGATCGAGCTCAAGCGTGTGGATGTGCGAAAATGGCTCAGCACGCAGCTCAATAGGTTGCTGCGCTGTCACGGTCAAAGTGATCCGCGATTTGACCAACACGGCCTCGGTACGCACCAGCGTTAAATGCGCCTTTTGTGCAGCCAAAACCCACTCTGCCGTCACGCTCGGCACGGTCTTGAGCGTTTGCTCTGCTTTGAACAATCGGTCCGTAGCGGCGAGCAACTCTTGCGCCTGTTGCCTCAGCAACAGCACCCTCTCTTGTGCTTGCATCGAGAGTTTGCGTGCGGCTTGGCTGCGCTGTGCGGCATTGAATTGCTCTTCGAGCGTTTCGCGCTCTTGCAGCTGTTGCGCGACCACGGCTTCGTCTCGGATCGCCTTGTGCAATTGCAGTTGCAGCGACTCTCTGGTCCCGGCCAAAACAATCAACGCGTTTTTGCTCTGCTCGACTGCCTGCAACGCTTGGGTCCAGGTGGCTAACACTCCCTTGCTGATCCGAAGCTGCGCGGCGAGCTCTTGCACACGAGCCTCAGCTTCAAGCGTCTCGCGCTCGTTGTGCTCAAGGTCAGCGAGGCGATGCTCTTCTGTCGCTTTCTTTGCGCTCAACGTGCGCTCATCTTGCGCTGCATTGAGCAGCAATTTGCGCAATGAATCGACTTTTTCTGAAGAAGCTTGCCAGCGCGCATAGGCGTCCTTGGCGCTTTGAATTTCGATCTCTAAGGTCTTGCGCTCTTCGTCTGAGCGGACGAGCTCAGAGGCGCGTTTGCCGGTGCGGAGTTTTCCTGTTAACGGGGTAAAAAAGCTGTCGTAACGCTTGCTCACCGCCATCTC
>JANNCG010000136.1:0-3538 GCA_031386385.1 Myxococcales bacterium | reverse complement strand
CAACGCGCTTTGTACGTGTTGTGCGAGCGCGAACGACCGCTGGCCCTGCGCACTCAGCTGCAAATTCGCAACAATTTGTGACACATCGTTGTCGAAGAGCGCCTCGATCTCGTGGGCGGTGTTGATTCGTCGCGCGAAACGAGCTTGGACCCGATCACTCTGCTCAAGGGCGTACACGGACACTCCGCGCGCGTCGACACGTTCGGCCGCGTTGCAGTGAATCGAGACAAACAGCTCAGCGTTGGCCTCATTGGCTCGTCGTGCTCGATCTTCGAGCGTGACATAAACGTCACGATCTCTGGTTAAAACGACCTCGACCCCGTACTCACTTGAGAGCCGATCTGCGAGTTTTCGCGCCACAAGCAAGTTGACCTCGCTCTCACGCAGTCCTGTCGGTCCACGCGCGCCAGGGTCTGAGCCGCCATGACCCGCATCGACGACAATACGCTGCAATCTCCCTGAGTTTGCACGCGGAGCAGAGCCCTCACTTGCTGCCGGGGTTGCCGCAACGGCCAGCGCGAGTTGAGGATCCGCCAGCGCGAGTGAGGCTCTCACGTGAGCGCTTGCAGATCCATCCGGGCAGCGTCGCGTATAGGCGATCCACGAGGCTCGAGCGCCGAGAATGTCCTGCGCGCTCTGCCGAAGTGCACCGACCTTTGCAAGCGCATCGCAACCCACGGAGCCGTCCGTTTCAGCAAGCGCGCCGTAGTACCGCTGCGCATCCTCGTAGTCTCGCGGGTTGCGAAATCTGCGGTATCGCTCTTCATAAATGCCCGCCAACATCCGTGGGTATTCGAGGGCCTCACGTGTCGTCGGCAGAGCCGCCGCGTGGGCGTGGACGAGCCTTACCAACAACGCGTCAAGTCCTGCCGGAATTCTCCCATCCACAAGCTCACCACGCGCTCGCTCTGCGAGCTGAAGCAGCGTCGGCTCAACGGCAACACTTGACGGCGCAAGGTACTCCCGTGCTCGAGATGGCCCACAGTGCGATGCCACAAGCGCGAAAAAACTGAGGGTGATGAGCGAGCGAACCACGGGCAATCCCTCTAGCAAATGGGGTTCGCAATGATCAAATAAGACGCAACGAATTTACAGGCGCTTTTCGAATCGAAGCCGCTCGATCAGCGTCGCGATTAAGCTCGTAGCAGAGCTGCCGTCCCCGCTCTGCGGATTGTGCTGACCGCTTGAGAGGGGCGCTACGGTGGCCGAGGGTGTTCGCGCGCACAGCAAGAGGGTCTGCTTTAAGTCAAGCTGCGGGTCGTCGATGGTCAGCGACACCAGCGCGTTGCGCGGAACCACCACCCCGTCCTCGTGCAGACCCTCGTACAGAGCCCCATAAAAACCAGCATGCAAGCGAAGGTATGCGCGAAACCGGTCACGCCCTTTCTCTTCGCCACCGACAACAGACGCAGGGTGCCAAAACGTGTACGCGTTTTGCCAGAACCACAAGTTGCGTCCCAGGACGTGTTGCGCGGCCTTCGCGACGCGTTGATAGTTCGCAAACTCCGCGTTGCCTCGAAGCTGCAAGTGATGCAGCGCCGGATTGACCAGCCATGCAAATGGGAGTTCAAACGTGTGAGCGAGCTGTCGCCAGACCTCTCCTGCGACGCGCGCACCAAACGAATGCCCCGCCAAAATCACGGGAATCTGCAGAAATTTTGCGCGCAACGCAGTGATCATCTCGGTGCTCGCACGGACCGCGTCGTCGATGACCGCATCGAAGGTCATCTCGTCGGGCCAGGCAAAAAAGCTCGTTGGTCCGTGCAGCGGATGGCCGCCATGACCCATCAACGGGAGCGCGGCAAACGCGATATCCCGCTCAAAAAAAAGCTCTTGGATGTCTGTCCACTCACCCGCTGCAGAGCGCGCGCCGACGAAGAGAATCACCGCCGCCTTGGGTGTGGAGGCGTGAAAATTTCGAAATGGAAGGGACTCGCTCGGGGCAGCCATAGCTCTCAGATGCTACTTCGCACAGTCCAGTGGGTGTTGCCTACACTACGAGTGAGTGCGAGGCGTTTCTTGGGTCGTATGGTGAATTTTAGAGACATCGAGGATCCGCGTCCCGTCCTTTTCAACTCGCAGCATATCGTCAAACCGATGATCCACGACCACGTCATCCATAGTGTAAAACTTCTGCGAGTTAACCGTCGCAGAGAGCGCGTCGTCAAGACCCATAAATGCAACGACAAAGCTGACGTTTGCCCGGCGCAGATCGTCGATCGATTTTCCGAACAAAGGACTCTCCGAGGTGATTGGATGAAACACGGTCCAGCTCATGACGAACACCGGCGTTTGTGCTCGCACAAGAGTCAGATCTCGCAACCGTCGGATGAACTCACCCTCTTTAGTGCTCTCGTCGAAGATCGCGACAATTTGTACATTGGCCTGCAAAATCTGGCTATTTCTCTCATTGGCCATGCGCAACGCAAGGGTTCTAACGCCATCCCGTTCGTTAATGAGGATGACATTGGAGAAGGTCACCCGCGCTGTGGGTCGCGAAAACTTCGCGAACATCAGTCCGGTGGCCATCGCCATGGCCAGCAGACCCACGAGGGCTTCAACCGTGACCAAAACGTTGGCAAATGTGCTCCGAGGGGTCATCTTACCGTAACCGATGGTGGCCATCGTTTGGACGGAGAAGAAGAAGGCGTCGAGATAACCTGTTCCTCCGTCGACGCCGTTGTGGTCGAGGACATAGAGCACCGCAAAGAGGGCGTTCACGACCAAGTAGCCGAGTGTTACGATGAAAAAAAATCGGGGCCACGAGGCGATTAGAATCTGATGGTACAGGTCGTTGACAATGCCCCCTTCAATGCCCACACGTCGCACTCGGCCTGGTTGAAAAGCATTCGCCGACGCAGGTGTTTGGGTCGCTCGTTGCGCTGGACTTTGTTCAGACGAATCTTTGGACATTGTAAGGCCGCAAAACTCTAACGCACTCTTGCACGAAGTAGCAGGGGTGACTAATGATCAATCTCGTCGCTGGCAGCACTGTCAGAGACTCACTCGTGAGGGCATCTCAATGTTTGTCATGAAAAAAGGTTCTCTCAATCCTTACCAACGCGCACCGCCTAAAATGTCGGTGGGCGTGAAGGTAGTTTAAATAACCTTCCACAAAGACCGAGTGCTGTCAGAGCCTCAAGAACTCAAACATCACTAAGCAATAAGTAGTTGAAATGAAGAACTGAAGTCTACGAGTCTCACTCACCAGATTGATACTTTTAGACTGACTCACAAAAACAAACGCAGAACTCTTCTCCTTCCGGTGATCGTTGTGCCCCCAATCTTCGTATTGTGGGCACTGCATCTGAAGCGACGAAGAAACGAAGAGTGAAGGCGGCGAGGTTTACCAACCTCACCACCCACGCTTTTCTTGGACCGCACGGGTACAGCAACTTCTCTGGTGGGAGCAGTTGCGTGCGGAATCCGGAGCCCTCATCAACCACCTCACTGGGCACCTTTGGACTTTAGCCATCACTGCTGTTTTTGACTGTGCAATCGATTGTTCTTTGATTTGACCATTTGCTTCCACAACGCT
>JANNCG010001332.1:0-5622 GCA_031386385.1 Myxococcales bacterium | reverse complement strand
CGCGCGTCCGGTGGGATCAATGGTTGGGGTCGAACGCTTGGCGAAGTCTCAGCTGCGAACACTGAGTTTGCGACAAACTACGCGGGTGCACCCTCTCCGGTGTGCCGCGGACCGCGCTGTCGCAAATCGTATCAGCTCGATTTTTTCGTGCGACCGCCAAACGCAACGGGCTCAGGATTTCCAAGGCGATTGCAGTTTACCTACGACCTCAACCGCGGCGAGGGGGGTCGGCTCAACGGCTTCGCGTTTACCTTTCAGAACATCGGAATGGGCGTTTGGTACGAGCGCGAGACGCAGAGCGCGATCGTCGCCGATCAACCCGCGACACGAGACGCCGCATACCAATGGGCCCTCGCCAATTTGAAGGGAATCGTCGCGACAGTATTTCCAGACGCGCGTGAGGCTCCCCCGACGCTCTTCGGACCTGAGCCTGAGCTCGGTGGTGACGTTGCAGAGGACACCAGCGGCGGCCCAGCGATCGGTGGCGACGTTGTGGACGACACCGTTCCAGAGCCCACCGCAACACCGCCAGCAGGCACACCACCCGCAGCGGCAACAACGCCCGCAACGGCAGCCAATTCGATTCCGCCGCGCCCACCCAACGCACAGTTCTCGTACGTCATTGGGCAGTGCAACGGTCTCGGCGGCGCGGTGATCACGATCCCTGAAGGTGCAGTCACGCAGGGACTCAACGCACCAGCGGCAGCTGCCGTCGAAGTCCACGGCTGCTTACGTATTGATGGATTCACTGCAATCCAAGGCGTAAACACCGACGAGGGCCTGCGCATTTCTTGGATCCCAGACGCAGCACTGCCCCGCGCTCCACGTGGCGGGCGACGACGTCCGGGTCGTTAACGAGGTTGAGCGTTGGGTGGGGACTGATCGCTTGCGGGATTGTCTGAGCGGTCACGCTCTTCGCTCTCAAGAAGGCGCACCTGTTGCCAGTAGGCATCGCGAAGCCGCTCGTCCTCGGACGCCGAGAACAACTGAAACAGGGCGACGATCGTCTGCACACCCACGGTCGTGAAGATCAACCCATCGGCGAGACCCGGCGACCATGTGCGTCCGTTGAAAATCTCGTTGCGATAAGTTAACCCAAGACCAAGCACCGAAGAGGTCACAGTCCCGAGGCCAGAGAAGATTCTGCGACGCGTTCCGTCTGCTGCCATCTCATCCAAAGCGTGCTCTCCAAACCGGAGGCGGGCGCGACGCTCACGAGCGGTCCGTGCAGGGAGAACGAGATACTGTTCAGCGAGTCTTTCACGGGCCGGAGCCCAAGCCATGCTGAGGGTTCCTTGCAGAACTAGAAGGCCTCCATTAGTCCAGAAGACTGGACCGAAGATTGGCATTGAAGTGTATGAAGTTATTAGAATTCCTGACGCGATGCTCGCACCACCGCTGACAATGGCAATTACGCCGTCCAAGATGCGACTTCCGAAGCTTCGCGAAGGCAATCCAACGAGGCTCGAGTTCAAAATGCGTAGCCTTGCGCGTGTCATCGAGCGCCGTCGAGGAGGCGATCCGTCGGGAACAACAACGGCCGAAGAAGACAGAATGGTCGGCCCGATTGGAGGTGCTGAGACAACCGCGGTTCCGAGTGCTGACGGGCGTGCAGTGGTGGTTGCGGCTTGGGACGGTTGAGCGCTCGCGACGATCGGCGGCGGGACGTTGACAGCTGCGTCCGAGGTGACAGCAGCGTCGTTCGCTGGAGGGCCAGCGTCGGCAATCGCTGTTGTGGTTGGAGCAACCGGGGTTGTCGGTGCGTACATCGTGCCGTCCGGCCGACGGGGGGCAAGAAATTGAAATGGATTTTCAACGGGTGTCGTCGGAGCGTTTTGTGCAGACGCACTCGCGCTCGCGATGCATGCGATGGAAGCTCCAATCACTGCGAATCGATTGATCACTCTCTAAACGCTAGCACACCGCTTCGTTGGCGTGCACAACCGACGACGTGCGAAAGGGCAGGAAAGGCCCGAATCACTCAAGAAAAATTCACGCAACCGGTTAAGCCTCTCGCACTGCATGCGAAGGCCAGCTGGGGTGTACCCGCTTTGCAACCGACGATTGACGAGCAAAAATCCTACTCGGTGCAAGCTGGACAGGCGGTCACTCGTTGTTGCGTCGCACGATCACAGGACGCTCTCGCCCGCGCGCATCGGGGATCGGAGGCAGGCATTCCCTCGCGGTCGCCCGTTAACGCGCACAACTCCCGTGATGCATGACAGACGTCGCCAGACGCACGACAAATGTCTCGACACGCGGTTCCGCTGCTTTGCAGCTGCTGTTCGGCGGCAGCAAGTCGCTGAGACCAAATAGAGATCGCGTCCGAGCTCGCAAGCTGGCGATCACTGTCAGAAGGCGGGGTGCTTGGGGTAGTGTTTATCGTATCCGTCGAGCCGCTCGTCGTGACGCTCATTCCCGTCGCGGTCCCCGCAGGAGACGTGGACTGCGGTCGTGGCTGCCCGGCTCCATTCACTGATGGGTTCTCTTCGTCGCGCGACGTCGTCGACTCTGCAGTCGTCTGACCACCAGAGGTTGCCATGCTCGGCGCACCTGTCGACCGACTTCGTTCGGCACTGTGAGCGGGCGAGCCACCACAACTGTTGCACACCGCACAGCCTGCGAAAACAGCGGCGAATGCGCCGATGAAAAACAACGCATTTGCGATCGAAATTGGACGTCTGTCTGTGGCCGCTTTTCGAGACATTAAATACCTCCATCAAGTGCGACGGCGAGCACGTGCTCGTTCATTCGAATGGACTGCTCCAGTGCCTCAATGGCCTCGTTTCTACGGCGCGTCTCGAGTGGCAAATCTGCAGCTGTGTGCGCTCTCTCCGAGAGCAACCGCAGCGCTCGACCGCGCACCAAATAGAGCCTCGCTTTGAGCACGCTGTCGCGCTGAGCTTCTCGAAGACCGACATCGACTCGGGCGAGGGCAGCATCAGGATCGTCGCTCCTGAGCGCAAGCTCCGCGAGACGGCCAGACGCATCCACTCGAACGTCTTGCACTTCGCGCACAGCAGTCGGCGCTCTGAGCGCGAGCACTCGCTCTATCGCTTGAGTCGCCTGCGCATAATCGTGGTTATTTTCGTACATATCAGCTTCGCTATGCAGCGCGCGGGCTGCAGAAAGTAAGGCCATTGTCGCTTCGTCCAACGACGCCGATGAGTCCGGTCCGTTCGCTCCGCATCCCGTTGCGCCGAACGAGAGCGAGACGCAGAGGGCAAGCGCTCCAATGATACGGGGAATTTTCACCGTATTCTTCCTCCACGAGCAAACAGGTTTTGGCGATAAGACCGAATCCGAGAGTCATCGATCATTGAGATGGGCGATGAGCCGGGATTATTGGAGAGGGCTGCGCGAAAAACGTCGTCTGCAGAACGCGTGATGGGGGACACTGAGTGGGATGGATGCGAGGTGCCCCAGCCCGCAACACGCACTCCAGTGATTCCGCCAATCGCGACGGCGGCGACCGCAACGAGGCGCAACCAGGTGCGCGATCGTTTTTGGCTGCTGTGTGTTTTTATCGCTGAATCTACAGCCGATTTCACCACTGCATGGACTGAATCACGCGTAGGAGTGTGCGCCGTGGCTCGGACGCGCATTGCAGCCTGCACGAGCCCGTCGAGCTCTGCGGCAGGGTGCTTTGCGCCATCGTTTTGTGCAGCTCCGGCGTGCGGGGTCGCAAGAATGGAGGCGAGCTCTTTGGACTCGGCAAGCTCGTGCTCCGAGGGAGGTGGGCCGTCTTCGGGATTCCAGTTGTGTGAGTCAGTCATGACAGTCCGTAGACCTTTCTTAGTGCGGTCAATGCTCGGTGAAGAATAACGTCAAAAGTAGCAACCGTGACCGAGAGTGCCGCAGCACAATCCTCGCGTGACTGCTCTTCAATCAATCGCAGCTCGATCGCTCTTCGGTACCTATCGTTGAGTGTGTCTAGCGCTTCGTGAAGCTGTTTGTGGGCGATTTTGCGCTCTTGCTCTTCAATCGCAGCATCTTCAGCACCCGCGTGATGCAGGGGTTTGATCGTGCTTTCGTGCACCGCGAGTGACGATTGCATTTTGGATTGACGCTGCCGTGAGCGCGCCCGATCGATGATCATGTTGATCGCGATCTGCCGCAGCCACGGAAAAAACCCAGCGCCCGTCCAGCGAAAAGCCTCAAGGCGCTGCGCTGCGCGTGAGAGCGTATCGCGGAGTGTCTCATCGGCCTCCCCAGCAACGCCGACGCGCGGAAGGATCACGTGGCTGTACAATAACGGGCCGAATCGCTCAAAGAGCGAGCGCAGTGCCGCCATATCACCGCGCTGTGCGGCTTCGACGAGGAGTCGTTCTTGTTCGGCTTCGGGGCGCTCGGCCATCGCGGCAAAGAGAGTTGGAAAGTACCGGACCAATAAGAGAGCCCGCAGCGTTTGGTCCAATCGCGCCGTGGCTAGGGCACGATACGAAAACACGCACGTCTGTGCGAGGATCCCGCACAGTTCTTGCTCATTTGGGGCGAACTGACCCAGCGGCTGACGGTTGTTGAATGTGAGCGTGTTCACTCCCGTACAACGACTGCCCAGTAAATACCTTACACACGTTGGGCTTTCTTGCGAAAAACAAGGTTTTTGCTCTACAACCCAAGGCACAAACGCAATGACTCTTCATCGCTCCGCAGTCTCAACACTCCGCGCATCGCGCATTTCACTGGCTTTCACTCGGACCGTTCATGTGGCGGCCATCGGCGGAGCGCTCGTTTGCGTTCCGTCCGCGGCATACGCGCAAGCGCGAGCGATGATCGAGCACATCGCGCCAACGTCGGGGCCACCCGGCACGCGCGTGACGATTGAGGGGCGAAATTTTCGTTCAAACGTCCAGGTGCTCTTCAACGACCACCCGCTTCCCCTCGCTGAGCAGCGAGCTGAGCGGCTCGTTGTGGTTCTGCCTGCAAATGCCCAGTCAGGTCGGTTTGTCGTTCGACACGGGACCGATGAGGTCGAGAGCGAGATGTTTCGACTCAGCGCGGCTCAGCCAGTACCGCGCGTGACAGCAGTTGAGCCAACGAGCGCAGGACCTGGCAGCGAGATCATCGTGCGCGGAGAAAACTTCGGAGCGCGCCCCACGGACAACACCGTCCGGATCGGGAGCTTAATGATGATCGTCCGCACCGCTGAGCCAACTGCCCTCCACGTTGTGGTCCCAGATGGTGCGGCAACGGGACCCATCACCGTTCGCACGGGTGGGGGCGAATCACAGAGCCCCCCACTCACCGTCGCCGAGCGTGTGGGGATTCGAGAGTTCACCCCGACCTCGGCAGCGCCCGGGCAACGCGTGACCATTCGGGGCACGGGGTTTGGGTCGGGTCCTATCACCAGCTTACACGTCACGGTCGGCGGACGACCTGTGCGAATTCTGAGGAATTCACCAACTGAAATTGAGGTTGAGATTCCCCGCGATGCCACCCAAGGCGGCACCCTGGTGGTCTTGGTTCCGGGCTCTGGTCGCTTTGAGACGGGCGCTTCGCTTCGCGTGGCACCAGCGGCAGTGATTGCCTCGGTCGAGCCGCTGCAAGGCGCTCCGGGAGCCCGTGTGGTGTTTCACGGCGAGCGGTTTGGGTCGGACCCCGCGACGCTGAGAGTGACGC
>JANNCG010001193.1:0-1842 GCA_031386385.1 Myxococcales bacterium | reverse complement strand
ATTGCGCCCAGCCTTTGCGGCGCCTCCCAGACAGTGTTTCGCGTGGGAATTCGCGTGCGATCATCACGGTACGCGCCCCCCGTTGCGTACCAACTATAAAACGCTGTCTCGTCTCGCAGCGTCGGGCGGCCATAGGCGTCGATCACCAAGTACTGCTCAAGCCATGGCGCTTCGGTCGGGTCCGGCGCGATCTCAAACACCTGCTCGGGGCGCACGACAATGGGCCCACCGTTGTCTGCAGGCTCACACAGATCATCACTCCCGTCGACGTAGCGCATGGGGATTCCGCTCAGGCCGACGGTGCTTCCGCCGTCTCGGCTCAGTCCACCTAAACCTCCATCTCGGTCCACGAACCCGAAGGTAAACGACGGTGCCGGTGGGTTGTGATTGAGCGTCGCGCGATCAAGCACCACCACACGCTTGAGCGCTCGCTCAACAAACATCCCCCCGTCGGGGCCCGCGGCGCGCACTTCAACAGCGACGGTGAGCGGCAGCCCCGCGGTCGATGCGAGCTGATACAGCTGTGCCGATGAGATGTTCGCGCCATACACCGCTCGCAGCGCGTCAAGCTGCTGCAGAAGGTTCACCGGGATCGTGATCACCGCAGTGGGCCCCGTAAATGGCAGCCGTATCACGTTTGCTCCTGCGTCGCCGAAGCACGCGTCGTTGGGCTCGGCCATCCCGTACGTACTCTGCGCAGTAAACGTCGTGGTCGCCTCTGAGCGCGCGCAGGCGGACCAACTGTACGTGGCGGGGCCGCGGATTCCACCGGTGATTAAGCGGAGATTCACGGTACCACCGGGCCGCACTTCGGGCGGATCTGCGATGATCGCGAGCACACGCGGCGAGGACACTTTATGCCGCGGCTCAAGCGGTGGAGGGTCACAACCCAGCACTGCATGCCCCAGCAACAAAGAGAGAACCGTTAGCAAAATTGCACGCCTTTGTGGCGTCCTGCGCGCGAGCGAGTCCGCGCTCACAGCTCCCCTCGAATCCCGATGGTCGGCAGAATGGGCAATCCTGGTCGCGGTCTTCGGTCCACATAGTTGAACTGGTAGATCCACCCTTCGGCCGTCCGCGCATAGTAGCTGTTGATCACATCGACAAACGCGGACATCTTCAGCGGCCCGAGCATGAAGTTATAATCAGCCCGCACATCCAGCTGATGAAATGTTGGAAGTCGATCGGCTTCAGAGATGTACTGGGGTCGATAACCGTCCACGTCCGCGTCATACACGCCACACGTTGGGTCGCAGTTCACCAGCGAAGTGGGTGACCCCGTGGCGAGCTGAAATTTCGCGCCCAGCCTCAAGCGAGGATGCACCTGCCACGAGAGCGCAAAATTTAAAATATGCGTCTGGTCATACGTGAACGGAACCACTCGACCATCACCAATAAATCGCTCGCTCCTCGACAGGGTATAGCTCACCCAACCAAACACCCCGTGGTCGATCTGTCGCCGCAACTGAAACTCAAGCCCGTAGGCGCGCCCCTCGCCGTCAGACAACGCCCGCGCGCGCATCGCGCCTTGCGAACCCTGGGTCTCGACAAAGTCATACGAAGCGCGTGGGAGCAGCCACATGCGATTGAAAAACCCGGTTAATCGCAGCTCAAAATGCTCTGGCAACGACACCTCTGTGCCCACCGAAGACTGCCACGCGCGCTGTGGAAGTAGGTTGGGCGAGCCGATGTTGGGGATGATCGCAAACACCGGCGGAGGCTGATGAAAAAGCCCCGACGACGCCACAACGCTCACGCAAAGCCCCGCCATGGCCGCCTACTTCGAAACAGCCGCGAAGGCGAGTGGACAGGCGAAGCTGGTGAGCAACTGGATCATGGGCG
>JANNCG010001183.1:0-2073 GCA_031386385.1 Myxococcales bacterium | reverse complement strand
GGCGCGTCTCCGCAAGACCTGTTTGGCTACGGTCCCAGGTCGATCGCCATGGGCGGCCTGGGTGCGGCGATCACCGACGATATGGCCTCGGTGCACACCAACCCCGCGGGGCTCTCTCGCATCCGTGAGCTCGGATTTACGCTTGGGTACCAAGGCACAAGCTACTCACTCACACTTCAGCGCTCGCTTGCAGGACCCAACGAGTCCGTCCCGGTAGATATCGCGCGCGGGACTATTATTGGCCTGGCGCTGCCGCTGCCCTTCAGCGGTGCGCTTCGTGATCGAGTTGCGATTGGCGTGGGAATATACACGCCCACCGACGTGATCGTGCGCGCGAGAATTCTCAGGCCCGATGTCCCCCAGTACCTCTTGCTCGCGGACCGCACGCAGACCGTAGCGATCCAAGCGGGCTTGGGGATCGAGCTTCCTCAGGGGTTTCGCATTGGGGGCGGGATCATGGCGCTGGCCGCAATCAAAGGCAGCGTTGTGATCAGCCCCGATGCCTCGGGTCGGGTCGGATCGCGTGTCGACACGCAGCTTGTCACTGTGTATGCGCCGGTGGTTGGAGCGAGCTTTGAGCGCGGGATCTTTCGCGTGGGTGCCACTTATCGCGGAGTGTCTAGTGGTCGCTTCTCAGTGACCATCGAAGCACGCGATATCGGTCTGCCGCTGCCCGTGTTTAACATCGCAGGGATCGCTCAGTACGATCCCTCGCAGGTGAGCGGCGATATGGGTGTGGTGTTTCGCGGCTGGTCACTTCTCGCGGGGCTCACGTACAAGCGCTGGAGCGACTACCCCGGTCCGCTTGAGCAAACTACGATGAACTCGCCCGCTCCACCGGCGTTGATACTCGCGGATACGTTTGTTCCACGGGTGGGCGTCGAGCACAAATGGAACTATCGCGCGCACTCAATGGCCGCTCGTGGCGGGTATTTTTTTGAGCAGAGCCCGCTCACGTTTAACCCCTCGATGGGACGAAGCTTGAGCACAAACGGCGCAAACTATTTTGACAACCATCGACACGCCATAACGCTTGGTGGTTCGCTCGCGGTTCGCTGGCAAGGGACGCTCACCACGTTTGATCTCTTCGCGCAAATTCACCTGCTCACTGCCCGCACGATGTCCGACGGGACGATCCCCGAAGTTGGCGCCGCTCCCTGGACCACCGGCGGCTCACTCTTCACAGCCGGAACCACGGCCACGGTGACCTTCTAATGCGCCTACCTTTTTTGCGCTCCCCGTATCGATCACACCGGTCCTCACACCTTCAAAGCGTGGGTCCATCGTTGAGCGGTTTGGCCCTATTGCTCTTCGCCGAGTCTGCACATGCGACCCCTCCAAGCACGTACGAGTTTGGCTCTCGCGCGAGCGCCCTTGCTGGCGCAGTGACCGCGGACGGCGGCGATTTTTCGTCAGTTTACTACAACCCCGCAGGCTTGGTCCTCGCGCGTGCGGTACGCATTGATGTCGGCTATCTGTACGCACATCACGCGCTTCATACCAACGGATCAGACAACGGGGTCGATCCCGCGCATGGCGTCGTGGGCGGAGTGGTCGCGCCCGGTCGGCTCTACGGGATCCCATTCGCGTTTGGCCTCGCGGCACATTTGCCCGACGATCGGCTCTCACGCTCACGAGCGCTCGCGCAGATGCAACCTCGATGGGAGCTGTACGACAACCGCGTGCAGCTTTTGTACCTTGCTGCGGTGGTGGCCATCGCGCCCTGGCCATTTCTTCGTATTGGCGGGGGCCTTGGCTTTCTCTCTTCCACCCGCGGAACACTGGATATCTATGGCGATATTGCTTTTCCGTCAGCGAACTCGTCTCGGTTGCGCCACGCACTCGACGCAGACCTTCGCTCGGTGAGATACCCTCAGCTGGGCGTACAGTTAGATGTCACACGTAATATTACTTTAGCATTTTCGTATCGTGGCGAGTACCGCCTTGCGCTTGAGATCGACGGCCTGGTCGCTGGTAGTGTTGTGGTGGGCTCTGGCGAAGGCGCTATGCGCGTCCCAGGCAGCTACACGCTGTCCTCACGCTCGACCGCGGTGTTCTCTCCGCAGCAAGCAA
>JANNCG010001072.1:0-3557 GCA_031386385.1 Myxococcales bacterium | reverse complement strand
ACACTCGTTTACCGCATGCTCGATGCACCGAGTCCTCCTGGTGCCCGCTGCGGACGCCGCCACTAGCCCGATCATTGACTGCGACGAGCGACGTCCTGCCGACGCGTGCCGGACCCTTGATGGCGTCAGCTTTACTCCCCTCTCAAGCGCCTCGGTCACCGATGACGTCATTCTTTTGGCACAGCCACGAGCCACGGGGGCACCTTTTCAGGTCAAGCTGATTCAATTTGGCGCAACAACCACCGTTGCAGAGCTGTCTCCGGAGGTGGCCGAGCCAGCCATCCCGAGCGCTCGCTCGGTAAGGATTTTATCAAGCGATCAGCGCGCGTTGGTCCTCACCCGCGCAACGCAAACACACGCATTTCGGCTTGATTTGACCCGCCGCACATTTTCGCCAATGCTCGTAGCTGAAGGCTCGACCGCACCGTAGTCTCTCAGCGGTCTTGAGAGCGTTTCGCCCCGAGGATCAAACCGCTTGCGAGTTAGTGGCTTGACAGGCGATTGCAGTTAGCTTTTACGGAGTACTCCAACTTTCTCGATCCGTTCGGGCAGTTCAGATCAATGAGCAATCAAAAGCACTCCTCCGTTGTGATTCTTGGCGCCGGCCTCACTGGGCTCTCTGCAGCGCGGCACTTAAAAGGCCATGACTACGTCGTGTACGAAAAACTCGGGCACGTCGGAGGGCACGCGATCACCAACGAAGAGCGAGGCTATCGTTTTGACCGAACCGGTCACCTGCTTCATCTCCGCGATCCCGAGATAAAAGCTTGGATCGATACGCTCTTTGCGCCAGGACATCTGCGTGCGATCCAGCGACGAAGCATGGTGTTTTCGCACGGCGTTTACACGCGCTATCCGTACCAAGCAAACACGTTTGGCTTGCCTCCAGAGATCGCGTTCGAGTGTCTAAAAGGCTACCTCGACGCGAAGTCGAAAAAGTGGCCGACAGAGCCAGAGAATTTTGAAGAGTTCTGCTTGCAGCACTTCGGTGAGGGATTTTCCAAGCATTTCATGATCCCCTACAACTCGCGACTGTGGGGCGTGCATCCTCGCGAGATTACCGCTGCCTGGTGTCAGCGGTTTGTCCCGATGCCGAAGCTCGACGATGTGCTCGCGGGCGCGGTGGGGATGAACAGCCGCGAGCTTGGCTACAACGCGAGTTTTCTCTATCCCCCGACGGGTATTCAAGAGCTCCCGGACGCCATCGCGCCCCAGATTCCTGGCATCCATCTTAACCGCGCGCCCAGCAAGATTGACTGGAAGAAGAAGCAAATCACCTTCGATGACGGCGTCAGCCACAGCTACGATGCGCTGATCACCACCGCGCCACTGAAGGCGCTCTGCGCGCTGCTCTTTGATGCGCCGCAGGAGGTGCTCGACGCCGCCGCGAAATTACGGTGCAATCGATTGTGGTACCTGGATGTGGCGACGACTAAGCCAGAGCTGCAGAACCTGCACTGGTCGTACGTGCCTGAAGAGAAGTACCCATTCTACCGGATAGGTTGCTACTCAAACTTCAGCGAGCTGCTCGCGCCTCCTGGTGGAGCCAGCTTTTATGTCGAGCTTGCGGACCGCGAAGAACCAGACATGTCCGTCGTGGGGCCACAAGTGGCGAAGGCGATGGTTGAGATGAGATTGATCCAATCTGAGAGCGATGTACTCTTCATGTCGCCACGCAAAATCGAGTATGCCTACGTCGTGTTTGATCATCACTATTTTGGCGCCGTTGAGACCGTGAAGCGATTTCTTCAAGCGAACGCGATCATCTCGCACGGTCGGTACGGCGCATGGAACTACAGTTCAATGGAAGACGCCTTAATTTATGGACGCGAAGCAGCACAAACTGCGCGTGAGTTGAGCAAATGACCGAACAAGCCCCCCCACGAGTTTCGATTATCATTCCGGTCTACAACGAAGAGAGCATCTTAGAGACGGCTGTCGTTGATTTGCGCGAGCGGTTGAAGGACCTGGATTTTACCTACGAAATCATCCTCGCCGAGAACGGCTCAAAGGACCGTACGCGAGAAATTGGCAGAGAGCTTGGCGAGCGGTTTCCCGATGTCTCGATGTTCTCCGCGAGCGCTCCGAACTACGGCAAGGCGCTCAAAGAAGGCATCTTGAAAGCCCGCGGTGAGTTTGTGATCTGTGACGAAATCGATCTTTGTCTCACCGATTTTTACCGGACTGCGGTCGACCTTCTCCAACGCAATGAGTGCGAATTTGTCGTCGGATCGAAGCTTCTCGCGGGTGCCAATGACGATCGACCCTGGACGCGCCATGCAGCATCGATGGTCTACGTTGGACTTCTGCGTGTGACGTTGGGTTTTAAGGGAACCGATACGCACGGGATTAAAGCCTTTCGGCGAACAGTGCTCCTGGACACCGTCCGCTCGTGCCTGGTCGATCGAGACGTCTTTACCAGCGAGTTGGTCATTCGTGCCGAGCGCGGGGGCATCCGGATTCGCGAAGTGCCCATTGCCCTGCGAGAGATTCGTCCGCCGAGCGTGAACTTATGGAAGCGAGTTCCACACGTTTTTAAAAATGTGGGCAAACTCGTTTGGGCAATTCGCGTGCAGGGCTAGACAAACGATCAGTATCACGGTCTGATCCGCGCTCATGGGCAACACTGTGCGAAAGCCTCGGTACGTCGAACCCGCAAACACTTTAAACGAGGACACTTTTTTCGACGCGTCCACCGATGCGATGGAGATGCCAGAGTCTCGTGGGGACCTCCGGTTGGGTCAGCCGATTCGAGTGTGTGTTGTCTGCGGTGAAGAGGATCCTTCGCGTGATTCAACGACGTGTTTACACAACGAAGTTGCCGTGTTTGCAGAAGCAACAAAGGCGATCCTCGACGCGGTGGATCGTCTCCAAAGCACGATGAGCGAGCTGTCTCGCCGTCGAAAGGCGCTTAGCGCGGTTCTTCGCTCTGCTACGCAAAACAACGAGGCGGTTGTAGATCGCTTCGATGACGCAACGCCTGGGCCGCTATCTGCTGCGTTGGGCAGTCCAGCTACCTGTGAGCGCTGCGAAGAGCGGGACGCTCAAGAGCGCATCGAGCTCGCGATCAAGCAAGAGCGAAAAGCATCGCGACGCGCCGTGAAGCGCAACCCGACCCCGCCCTCCAAACCGATGGAGCCAACACAGTTTGCGTTGGAATTTTCCCCGTCAAGCGCGACAGAAACTACGGTGTTGAAGTTGTCGAAGGAGCGCTAGCTGCCGTTGTCGGCGTTGCTGCCGGAGTTGTTGCTGGCGTCTGGCGTGGGTCCAAAATATTGAACTCCACGCGGCGGTTCTGAGCACGCGCTGCATTCAACGGAGCTCCGACCAAGCCCGTGATCGGCGTCGCTGGTCGAGTCTCACCATAGCCATGAGACTCAAGTCGGCCCGCTTCAATTCCATGAGCGGTAAGCCATGTCATAACGGATGATGCACGCCGCTCGCTTAGGCCAAGGTTGCGCGCGTCCGGTCCGTTGTCATCCGTGTGTCCATCGACTGAGACTCTGCGAATTTGTGGAGATGCACGAAGCGCGTCGGCAACTGCGTTCATGATGGGG
>JANNCG010001038.1:0-2309 GCA_031386385.1 Myxococcales bacterium | reverse complement strand
CGCGAGGCGACCAACGGTTCAAACTTATGCTCTGCGTCGGTCACTCCCACGCGCCACCACAAGAGCGGCTCGGGACTGTTGTCATCGAAGCCGATGTCTACAATGGCGCCACGAAGGGGCCGGGTGTGGGGGACCTGTTCGTTGGTCGCAAACACCAGCCGAGCGCCGCTCGGAGAAACAAGGACCAGATCGCCACGCCGGCCCAGAGCGTCTTCAGCGATTCGCGTGCTGGCGAGCTCACTGACCTGAGAGGGCACGCTGGGACCGGCGGTTGCAGCGTCACGCGAGATGAGAATGGGCTGCGAATTGCCACAAGAATTGCAGCTTGTAGCGCCGAGCGCCACGCCGCCAAAAAACACGAGCCGTGCAGAAAAATAGCGAGTCATTGGGGCGTGCGCGCAACGGGGCGAGAGAAGCGATGCTTGGTTCGCACAATTTCTTCGCTCTGCATGGGGAGCGTTTGTCCGTTGATCACCACCGTTCCGGTGAAGGTCTTTCGGATGGTGTCGTCGAAGGCCAAGCCGTGCAGCGAGACATCAAGCGGTTGAATGTGCCTGCTGTGTTGCTCTTCTTGCAGGACGCCGTGCACTTGCATGCCATCGCCTGTGACGTCGATGTTGGTGGCGGGAGCGATCGCCTCTTCAGCCAGTTCATAGCTGTCGATCCCGTGATAGCTCCGAATCCTCCCAACGGTGATGCGACCACGGTACCGCGCGACCACTTGGCGTGGGAGAAAGCCTGGCCAATATAGCGTGTTGTAGTACGAGCGGCGATCTCCCACGTTGCGAACTCCGTTGAGTCTCGCGAGGGGGGTGTCGAGATGGTGTCGTTCAAGCATGAGAAACGAGCGAATAAATCGCAACTGTGCGTCTGTGGGAGGCTCGTTGTTGATGGTGACAAGACTCGGGGTGAGTTGGTCTTGCGGCTCTGTGTGCACAAAAATTCGTGTGTTTGGTGCGAACACAAGCGAGCTTGTTCCATTGGCGGTCTGTGTGGCGGATCGCACGATAAACTCGTACTCTGCGGGGAGCCCAACCGAGTCTGAGCGCAGCGTGCAGTCGGTCCCCGAGAGCGTCAGCGTGCGCGTCTGGTCCATCACGAAGGGCGCTGCGCCCACAGCTGCTCCGCGCTGAATGTGCTCGGTGCGTGTGGACTCAAAAGACGAATCGACGCACGTGTTTTCAGGGATCCATCGCTGGATCTTGACCTGGAGCATTCCAAACGCGCGTCCCTGTGCACAAGCGCTCAACGAGAACGCGAGCAGCGAGAGCGAGAACAGTTGCGGTAATAGCGTGACAGTCGGACTAGACAAGCGAAGTGGCCAGAGTGTCCACGAGTGCGAGGATGCTGGCAATGGTGATGTGTGTTGAGCATCAAAGTCGAAATGCTCGGACCTTCATCGGCCCCGAGCATGAGACTCAGCTCGCTATCGGTGGACTGAGTGCTCTCACGCAGAGGGTGGGAGTGATCGCTGATTGTCAGCAAATATACAGATCAATGCCTGCGATGGTTTGTACACATTTGCGACCGATCGCCCGAAGAAGTCTGTGGCGGTGACGCCTTCGAGAATTCTTGCGGGCGCACCCGGAAGTCCAGTCACTACGCCATGAAATACTAAGGCCATCCCAGCGCTGACGCGCCCACCCGGACTTGCGCCGCTCGCTCCCGCGATAATATCGGCAAAGCCATCTCCGTTTACATCTCCAGCACCAGCGACCGATTCACCAAGAGTATGACCTGCCGCAAACCCCGGACTTGTTCGCCCCGGGATTGTGACCCCAGTGGCGCTTCCGCTGAAGACATACACGAATCCGCAGTTATCTCGTCCCGGAATTTCTCCAAGTGGAGATCCAATCACGACGTCGTCGAAGCCATCGCCGTTGACATCTCCCGCGCCATCCACCGCTCGACCAAAGCTGTCAAATGCCGCAGCGCCGGTAACCACACGCGCGGCGACTGCAGTCACTCCCAGCAAAGATCCGTGAAAAATACTTGCCGATCCGACGCCTTGCTGTCCTCCGACATCGGTGTTGGGCGCGCCCACGACCACGTCCGTAAAACCGTCGTGATTGACGTCACCAGCACCTGCGACTGACTCGCCAAAACGATTGTTGCCGCTGCCTGCGAGCGTACGTGCGGCGACGTTTGCGATCCCAGCCACGCCACCGTGATAGATTGCGACGGCACCAACACGCACACCTCCACCCGAGGCTCCGATCGCGAGATCACTATAGCCATCGCCATTGACATCGCCTGCGCTTGCCACGGACGTTCCGAGTTGTTCGTTTGCCGAAACCCCATCAATAACG
>JANNCG010001031.1:0-5205 GCA_031386385.1 Myxococcales bacterium | reverse complement strand
TGGCGTTCTTGAGTTTTCCGATGACCTCCGTCCGAGCGCACAGGGCTTTCCACGCGGACTCTTTGTGCTCGGTGGCGAGCGTGGCGATCTCTGTTCGATGCTTGATCCAGATCGCGACCGCTTCGGCAGGCAGCTCAATTTGCTCAAGATCAACTTGAAACGCCTGCAAAGCTGCGGGTAGTTCTGCTGGCGGAAGTGCCGGAGTCTCAGCAACATCGTTGGCCGGGGCCGCTTGCATCGAGTTGTCCGCGCCGGGAATGTACGGAAGCTCAACGTGGCTTCGCTGCACAAACGCTGGGATCGTCTCAATCTCTGTCTCATCAAGCATCCCAAGTCCGAGGATCGACAACGTCGCGCGACGCTTTGCCTTCGTCTCGGCCTTCATTAACCCGTTCAGCGGATCGTTTAGCGGAACGGTCGCAACCGCCGTTTCGACCCGGCCGTTCGGATGTGTCGCTCGACAGACCGCGTAGATCATCTTGGTGCCCGCGACATCAATCACCTTGGGGCCGTCTACAATTTCGCGATTGAGACGATGAATGGCCGCAAGTTGATCGGTCGCGCCGCGGGTTGGGTACAAAATCTCTTTGCCGTTTAAACGCAAGATGGCAAACGGCTGAGTCGCGGCGGTCAATCCAAGGACATCACACATCTCGACATAAAACTTTGCACGCTCTTCGGGCGAGAGCGCTGAGATGTCTCCGCGGAGGACCATCGACTCGACCACGCGGGTTGTTGTCTTCACGTCGAACTCTGCGAGCGGTTTTTCGGGGCGAACCTGCTCCGAGAGGGTTTGAGCACTATCAATCTTCTTAATGGCTTTGAGGTTCATGGCTGCGATACTTCTTTCGGGTGTGTGATTAAATCGATGACTCTTCTTCGTGGTCGTCTTCGCACTCGACGCGTGCAAGCCACGCGTCACGACGACGGTCGCATTCGATGGCGTACTCTGGGTCTTGCGCGAGCAGGTCGCTCAGCGTTTGGTGCGAGTGTCCGTCGCTCAAAAACAGCTCTGCGACAAATGGCTCGTCATTGGCGGGCTCAGCGCTTACGGTGATCACGCTCAAAACGTCATTGGCTGCAAAAGAAGCCTTGAGCGCGCTATCAAGTGCGCCTTCAGTCGAGTCTGCGGCTGTGATGGACTGGGTGTTCTCAGCGGACTTCATGACAGCACCGGCCGTTTCACCGCGAGCAACTTGCGGCTGTCATTGTCGTGTTGGCTCAGAGGAAGAACAACAACGGTCCAGTCACCACGAGCATCGTTCACGATTGTGCTGGTGACGCCGGGTCGTTGTGCTCCGGCGTTGTCGTTGGCTGGCGTTGCGTTCCAAAGTTTGATGCGGTTCATTGTTGTCACCTCTGTTCGACGAGGATAATGGGGCCGAATCTGACACTGGTCAAACTATGTGTGACATACTATGTCCTGTATAGTAAGATCATTTAACCTGCATAAATCCAATGTGAATGCCTAAGTGTAAACTAGGTCAGATAATGTCATTCACTCTGCGGCCCCGAACGCGAACGGCAACGAAATTGTCTGTCATCGAAGCACACCGGACAATCGACCGTCGCTGAGCCCCTCGCCCGGTATCTCCAAGAATCCTGTCAGACGATTATCGTCGTGCGGCGGTGTTCGGCGGCGACTGGACCGATGTGATCGATAAGTACACCCGTGGAAGCTCAACGCGACGGCCTCGTTGTGGCTCAGGAACAGGCTCCGTTCGTGAACCAATTCTCGACGCATCAATGCCTTCGCCGACCAATCGTCGGACGAGGTCACGCGCGCGATTCTCAGCGAGGGTCGCGCTCGCTTCGTGGTCGCCGGGCATTCTCTCAGGCATGACCACCACGATTCGTCGGATCGAGGTAAGGGTCGCGATCGCGTCCGCCACGCTGCTTACCAACCGCTCGCTGTGCTGCACCAGCGTTGCTGCATCGGGGTCATACAAAATCGGCTCGGTCAAACGCATAGCGTCTGGCTCGAGTCGCACGAACCCGGCACAACCAGCACGATCCAAGTTGGTGCTCGGTGATCCAACCACTGCCGGACAAGCGTCTACTTCATCCGGTACGCCATCGCGATCTCGGTCTGGCGGAGGGCAACCCGGCGCTGCACGGTTGGCGTAAAACCCCTGAAATTGTCCAATACACTGATCGCGCGAGTCACCCACACCGTCGTGGTCATCGTCGTTGTCTGGGCAGCCCAAACGTGATGGATGCGGCTGCAGTCCTTGCGGAACCTCGCGACACTGATCGGTTGTATCCGCGACCCCGTCGTGATCGCTGTCAAACGCTGGACACCCCAGACGTCGTCGGTCGTTATTACCCGCCGCTGGCTGATCGGGACACTGATCGAGCGAGTCCAAGACGCCATCACTGTCCTGGTCTTGGTTCTCTGTGCTGACTCCCACACCGCGGTCAACCTGGCGCTGAACCTCAACGGCTCTCTCGCCATTTTCTTGAGGTAATCGAAAGGTAAAATCGATACCGCCGCTCCAAAATTGCGCGTCTGGTCGCGGTCGGGCGGACGGATCTTGAAGGACATGGTGATAGCGGAGCAGCGGCGTGATGGTGAGCACCGAAGCGACCTCGATCCCCGCGCCGAGCCCGATATCGAACGCAAATCGGGTTAATCCTCCGGTGAATCCAACGCCGGGATTTGCATCAAAATGCACCGATAGCCCACGCCAAATTCGCGGGAAGACTCGAAGCCCGCCCGACACCGTCGTCATCCGACCCGCCGGTGTGTTCGTCTGCGAGTTAAGAAACCAATCGCCTCCCACGCTCACTTGCAGTGCGGCGAATGAACTAAACTCGACTGAAATACGTCCCGCGACGTGACCATTAAACCGGTCAAATCCCAGGACTTGCCGCTGAAATAACGTCAACATGGTCCCCGCACTTCCCTCTACGTGCAGACGAAATCGGCGAGCAACGGACTGTGCATCGGCTTGGCGTGGCACGCAGAGGCCAGCGAGGACGAGCACGGCGGCCGGAGATAACCATCTTCTAACGTAGGTTGTAGGGCGGTGAGAGATCATCAAATTCTGTGCGAAAGATACAACGGAGTCGTGCAACGATGACAGCCCCAATTGCTTCCGTTTGCGCCTCGTTTTCGTGCAGAATTGGGTCCCTCCAATGACAACCGCCGCTCAGCTCGTGAGAACAACACTGGGCTCACTCACGTTCGTTCTGCTTTCGCACTGCGGGCAAACGGTCACCGCGGGGACCTCTGCCGATAGCACACCCGTCGCAACGGATGCTCCAACTGTTGCCCTCGATCAGTTTGCAGTGGACGATGCGGCGCCTCAGCGGTGTGTCGAGATGGCAACCGCTGAGATGATAGCGCCCAGCCTGCTTTTCGAAGGCCAAGCTTTCGGCGTGACTCTTCGCTCCAACGTCCCAGGACCTTGTGGTTGCCGTGCAGAGCTGAGTGTTGCTTCGGTTGGACCGAGCCGTCAACTCACGATGCAGCGATGCAGCTGCTGCGAAGACTGCGACTGTCTCGCCACTGGATTCGAGGCCAGCGCGCTCTTCGGGCAGAGCGCGGTCGGTCAAGTTGAGTTGGACCCATCGCGACCCATCGGCTCGGTTCAGGTGCATACACGTCTCAATGCGATGGGCTGTCGACCTGCAGTGGTGAACACCATTGAGATCATCCGACCGACCGAAAGTGCTCAACACAGTGCTCTTCGGCTCTACTGGGCTCGCCTCACCGGAACCCACCGAAACTGTTGCATGGCGAAGGTGGGATTTGTCGACCGAAGGGTTGGAGATGACTTTGAGCTCGAGCCGAAATCCTGCGACACGGCGGGCTGTGAAGAATGTATGGCGCGGGTCGATGAACCGTTCACAAGCGACTTTTTGCTCGGTTCGCTCGCGCCCGGAACCTATCGCGTCGCGGTGTCGAATCACGTCTCAGAGTTTACCGTCCCCCGGTAACTGCGATTGGGCAACGGAGCCGCTTCGCGCGAACCACTCCAAATTGCAAACACCCCAAATAACGAATTATTTGAGGTGTTTTGCACTCAAAAAGAGTGATTCAACTTTGCGCGGTGGACGGGACTTGAACCCGCGGCCTCCGGCGTGACAGGCCGGCGTTATAACCAACTTAACTACCACCGCAGTAGTGTGTTGTTGAGAGGAGTGGGCTTGTAAGCTCTCTGCGCTGGGCTGTCAAACCCATTTCGAGAGAAAAAGTTTTCAGCCCTTGAGCGCCCCTGCAGCGATCACAATTCGCTGGATCTCGCTGGTACCTTCGTAAATCTCAGTGATGCGCGCGTCACGATAGTGGCGCTCGACGTCAAACTCGGTGCTGTAGCCATAGCCCCCAAAAATTTGGATGGCGCTGTGAGCCACGCGAGTGGCCATCTCGCTCGCATAGAGCTTGGCCTGAGCGCTCTCAGAGCTGTGGCGTTGCCCTGCGTCTTTCATGTAAGCCGCCTTCCACAAGAGCAGACGTGCGGCGTCGATCTCGGTGGCCATGTCTGCGAGCTTAAACTGAATGGCTTGGTGCTGTGAGATGGGCACGCCAAAGCTCTTTCGCTCTTTGCTATAGGCGATGGACTTCTCGAGCGCTGCCCGTGCGATCCCGAGGGCCTGACAGCCAATCCCAATGCGTCCACCGTCGAGCGTCGCCATCGCGACTTTAAATCCGCTGCCCTCTTCAGACAGCCGGTTGCTCACCGGAACCCGCACGTTCTCAAAAAAGATCGTGCATGAGTGTGCCGCACGAATCCCTAGCTTATCGTCATGGTGATTGCGTGTAACTCCCGGCGCATCAAGCGGAACCAAGATCGCCGTCGCGCCCTTGTGTCCAATGTTCTTGGTCGTCATCGCGAACAGGACAATCGTGTGCGCAAACGGACCATTGGTGATCCAATTTTTCGATCCATTGATGATGTAGTGATCGCCGTCGCGCTCCGCGAAAGTCGCCATTGTGGCAGCGTCTGAGCCGGACATGGGTTCTGTCAGTCCAAAACATCCAAGCTTCTCGCCAGACGCATAATCCTTGAGAAATTGCTCCTTTTGCGCGTCGGTCCCGAACTTATACACCGGGTCACAATACAGCGAGTTGTTCACCGACATGATCACACCGGTGCTTGCACACGCAGCAGAGATCTCTTCCATCGCGAGCGCGTAGCTGACTGCGTCCATGCCCGAACCGTTCCACTCGGTTGGGATCGCCACGCCCATGAAACCGAG